>JAAZOP010000281.1 GCA_012797735.1 Myxococcales bacterium | reverse complement strand
GAGCGTCACGGGGCGGCCGCCGGCCGCCGCGCCGAGCCGCTCGGCGAGCTGCTCGCGCGTCAACTGCGGCAGCACGCCGCCGCCGGACGCCGCCGCCTGGGCCAGCGACCAGTCGCGGACGAACTCGCCCTCCGTCACGTCCTCGGTGGTGAACTCGCCCGCCAGATAGCGCAGCTTGTCGATCACCTCCTGGCTCCACAGGTCGTTGACGTGCGTCCAGACGTTGACGCTCGCGGCGATCGACTCGCCGGTCAGCGGGTCGATCGAATCGACCATGATGCCCCACGGGGAGGGGGTCTGCGGGTTTCGGATCGCGTTGACCTGGTGGTAGCGCAGGTCGCCGCGGCGCACGTTGAGCGCCGCACGGCAGGTCGCCAACAGCTCCGGGTCGGCCGCCGCCTGCCGATAGGCCGCCTCGCACTCCGCCGCGGTCCGGCCCGCCGGCAACCGCGGACCGCCGCACGCCTCGGGGTCGCCCGCCTCCACCGGGCTGTGGCACAGCACGATCACCTCGGGCATCCGCGCCACCGCGATCACCCCCGGATCGAACCCGCGCTCGGTCCCCAGCCGCTCCGCCAGCGCGTCGCAATCCTGGCCCGCATAGGCCCGGCCGTGACGGCAGGCATCGACCTCGGTGCTGAGCCAGATCGCGTCCTGGTAGTCGTCCATCTGGCCGGTGAAGATCGGGAACCGCGCGGCGCAGTCCGCGCCGCCCACCGCCTGGCACTCGGCGTACTGCGCCGACCGCGCCGCGACCCGCAGCGCCACGTCCCACTGGTGCGCCGCCTCCTCCGTCGCCTCGAAGTAGTCCTGGTTCGAGTCGTGGGCGAAGTACCACGGCACGGTCTTCGTCCGGCGCTCGGCGTACGGCAGCGTGCAGCGCTGCCGGAACGTGTCGCAGCGCGACCCCGGCCCCGCCGCGGCACACTCGTCCTCCGTCCCGTCGCCGTTCTCGTCGCGGTGCGGGTCGGCGCCGAACGGCGTCGTCGCCGGCGTGTAGCACTCGATCGGGTCGCTCATCGTCTCCGGGTCGCCGTAGTAGTGCGTCCGCTCCCAGATCTGGTGGCGGTCCAGCAGCCGGTACCACAGGTCGTCGCTCATCCCATAGTTGCGCGCGTACCCGTATCGGTCGGTGTAGAACCCGCCGTAGGCCTGGAACCGGTAGCCGTCCCAGTGCACCGGCTCGTAGTCGTGGTCCTCCACCCGCCGGAACGACTGCCGGATCGTCAGCTCGACCGGATTGCACGAGCCGGACGGCCCCGTGCCGCCCAGGAAGTCCGGGTCGAGGAAGCAGGCGGGAAACTGGTCGATCCCCCAGCCGAACGAGCTGAGATCGATCAGCTCCGGCTGGGCGAACGCCTTGTTCGTCACGTCGAAGTAGCCGTGCTCCAGATCGAACACCGGGGCGTCGGGATCGTTCGGGTCCGTCACGTCGTACGCCAGAGGCTCGTAGGTGATGCCGCCGTACACGCCGAGCAGCGACAGGGTGTCGAAGTCGTAGCTGTCCACGTTGAGGTTCTTCGACCAGTCGACCCGGATGTACTCCCGCTCGTACCACGGCCGGTCGGTCGTGTTCTCCTCGAGCACGTTGAGCTGTTCTCCGGTGGTGGGGTTGTAGGCCCGCACGATGTCGAAGTGGCTCTTGATCTTGTAGGCCACCACGATCACCCCGTCCTCCGTCGGCCCGCCGGCCCCCCGCCCGTCCGTCCCCTCGACCCGCTCGTAGGACAACCGCCCGATCAGGTAGTCCTCGGTGATCTGCCACCGCAGCCGCGCGACCGGCTGGGCGTAGGTCGAGGTGAACAGGCCGTCCTGGGCGGCGCCGTAGCCGACATCGACCAGCGTCGCCTGGTACCAGAACTCCGGGTCGTCGGTCGTGCTGAGGAAGTCCTCGCCGACGAAGAACGACTTGGGCAGCGCGTAGGGCTGCACGCGGTCAACCGGGTCGCGCTCCTCGGCGCAACCCGCCGATAGCCCCGCCGCCAGCGCGACCGCCAGCACCCCCGCCCCGCCCTGGATCCACTTCGCCGTGCGCGTCATGTCGCCGATCCTCCTTCGAACGCCTCCGTCAATTGCCGGACCAACCCCTCGATCTCGAGGCGCAGATCGAGGTACAGGGTCGTGTATCGGTTGTAGAACGGGTTGTAGTACGTCGAATCCGGCGCGAGCTGCGGGCTGATCGTCGAGTAGCCGACGCCGATCTCCAGCGCCGGCCACGGCACGAATGTCGCCTCGACCTCGAACGCCGAGGCGTGCCGCAGATCCGTCGGCGACTCGTTCTCCCACGAAACCCGCGGGTCGTCCCCCTCGATCGGGTACAGCCAGTCGACGATGTGCTCGAACGCCGCCGAGAAACCGAGCCAGCCCAACGGCTGGTACGACAGGTCCACCCCGTGCTGCACGCGCCACTGCGCGTTGCGCACCCCGGTGTTGACGAACGACTCGCACCCCTGCCCCGACCCGGCGCACGACGGAATCAGGGGCGTCTCCAACTCCGCCGTCGTCGCCTCGTGCAGGTACGAGTTGAACCGGACGTGGTAGCCGACCTCCCAGTCGCCCCCCCACTCCCAGCCCCGCGAAAGCCGCACGTTCGGCCCGATCCCCAGATACAACGTCCGCGCCTGCGACACCTTGCTCGCCGGCAACGTCAACGTCACGTCCGCCGACACGTCGATCCCGACCCCCGGGATCGTCACGAACCGCGTGCCGCCGCCGGACAGCAACAGGTCCTGCACCCACGCCTCGCCGGCGTAGGTCGTATCGTCCGCCTCCGTCACCTCGCGCGTCACGTCCAGCCGCGCCCCGGCGAACCAGTGCTCGTCGAAGTACCAGCGGAGCTTGAAACCGAACTCCATCGCCCAGTACGGGTTCCAGGTCAGCTCCGACGACCGATCCATCCCGCTCACCGTCGCCACGTTCCGGTAGCTGAACTCCGACCCGCGCCACGGCGCCGGCTCCTCCTGCGGCTCCGCCGGAGCCACCAGGTTGATCTCCCCCTCGTCCTCCCCCTCCGCGACGGCACCCGCCGCCTGCGCCGGCGCCGCCAGACCCGCCGCCGCCGCCAGCAGCAGCACGGTCGCGACCGACGCCGCCGGGAATCGCACACCAGATTGTCGAGCCGAAGGTGAATCGCTTCGAGGTTTCGACCGCATCGCACCCGACCGACTGCATCTGCCGTTCCAACCACGCCGGCGCCCGATGCACCGCCCCCGAACCCGTCGTACTCCCGTCCGGCGAAACCCCGCACCGACCCGGACCATCACCCACGGACCGGATCCTGCCGGCCCATCTCGCCCTTCCGCGCCGGTCAGACCACCATTGCCCACCAGTACCCGCCGTGCTCGAAGGAACGCCATTCCCGTTTCTCGGTGCCACGACCTCGGCGGCGAGCCGGTGGTGTGACAGCCGGTCTCACCCCTGGTTGGGAATCAACGATCACCGCGCGCGAGCTACGGCGCCGGCTCCGGCCAATCCCCTTCCGTCGCGCTCCCGCCGCCCCCGACTTCCGGTTCCACCTGGAGCGCCGCGGCGAACCGGGCGATCAGCTCCGCCGCCAGAAGACGCAGGTTCGCGCCGGAGTCCTCGGCGACGGGCAGGATGCAGCGCGCCGCGAGGTTGAGCAGGCCGTGCCGCGCCAGGGCATCGACCGCGGCCGGTTCGAGGCTGCCGCGGTCGAGCGCCTCTTCGCCGGTGGAGTCGGCGAGCCCCTGGGCGGCCAGGCGGTCCCAGAGGCAGCGCGGTCCCGTCGCGTCGTCCCGGCAGGCGCCGCCGGCCGCGGCGGCGGGCACGAGCAGTTGCCGGTCGGGGTCGAGGGCGGCGACGGCGGCGGCGAGGTTCGGGGCGTCGGGTGCGAGTCCGTCGAGCGGCAACAGGACGGTGACGGCGAGGATCACGCGGGCCAGGCGCGCCTCGTCGCCGGTGCCGTCCTCCGCGCCCTGGGTCTCGCCGGCCAGCAGCCGTTCGACCGCGTGCTCGCGCAGTTCCGGATCGGCGAATTCGCGGACCGCGGCCTCGATCCGGGGAACGGGGGCGGCGGCGCACGCGCCGCTCGCCGCCGCCTCCGGCGGGACCGGCTCGCTGCCGGGCAGCACGCGCAGCAGCGGGAGCAGCATCCCGCGGGCAAGCCACAACGACGGCGCGACCTGCGCCACGAGTTCCGCCGCCCGCCGGTCCCCTTCGCCGGCTCGCCGGCAGAGCTGATCGAACGAGGCGGAGACGGCGGGGAGGTCCCCGAGCGACCAGGGTCGCTCCGCGATCCACTCGACGTAGCCGACGTCCGAGCCCGGCGGAGGCGTGTCCGCGCGCGGCCCCGGGCAGCCGCACGTCGCCGCGGCCGCGAGGAGCGCGGCGACGGCGAGCGACGGGTCGGGTGCGCGCGACATCCCCGCCTAGAGCGTATCGTCGTCGAAGGCGACGGTATCGACGACGGCCCCGTCGCCGAGCGCCCGGCGGACGTCGTCGCCCGAGGCCCGGGCGGTGCAGACGACCGCGACGACCAGGTCGTCCGGGTGAATGCAGGCGCCGGTGGCGGCGTGGGCCCGTTCGAGCGTCACGGCCTCGACGCGGCCGCGCAGGCCGGCGTAGTAGTCGGCCGGGAAGTCCAGCATCGCGACCTCGATCCGCCGTTCGAGTCGATCGGCCGGGGTATCGATCAGGAACACGGAGGAGCCGACGAGGTATCCCTGGGCGAACGCGAGTTCCTCGGCGGTCACGCCGTCGCGCCGGAGGTCGCGCAGCATCCCGTGCACGAGCTGCAGGCAGGGGCCGAGGTCCTTGGCGGCGGGGAAGGTCCAGACGTGCCAGGCGTCGTCGGTGCGGCTGCGGGTGAGCCGGGAATAGGCGCCGTAGCTCCAGCCGCGCTTGACCCGCACCTCCTGCATCAGGCGGCCCGAGAAGGTGCCGCCGAAGGCCACCGACGAGACGAGCAGGCCGTCGTGATGTTCCCGTCCCGGCTTCGGCCCGAGGTGTCCGAGGTAGATCTGGGCCTGGGTCCGCTCGGGCTTGTCGACCAGCACCACCCGCACGCCGCGCGGCGGCGCGGGCGGCTCGTCGAAGCGCGTCGCGCCGGTCCGCTCGGGCAGGACCGCCAGCGGTTCGAGCAGCAGCCGGCGCGCCTCGTCCTCGGCGACGTCGCCGGCGACGGCCGCGACCAGCGCCTCGCGGGCGCACAGTTCGCGGTGGCGGCGCACGCAGTCGTCGCGGGTCACGCGCTGCAGCGAAGCGACGGTGCCGGAGGACGGCCGGCCGTGGCGGCCGCCGCCGAACAGCGCGCGGCGGAAGGCGCGGCCCGCCAGCTCCTGGTCGTCGTCCCGCTTCGCCGTCACCTCGGCCAGCAGCAGCCGCTGCGCCTGCGCGAAGTCGTCCTCGCGCAGCGCAGGCTCGAGCAGCAGGCCGAGCATCAGGCGGGCGAACGGTTCGAGATTCTCGCGGATCACGCGGCCGCGGATCGAGGCCCGGTGCAGCCCCGCTCCCACCTCGAGGTGCGCCCCCAGCCGCTCCACCTCGGCGTCCAGTTCGGCCCGCGTCTGCCGCGCCGTCCCGCAGCGCATCAGCCGCAACGTGAGCAGCGTCAGCCCCTCGCGCCCCTCGGGGTCGCTCGCCGCGCCCGCGTCGAAGGCCAGTACCAGATCGACGAACCCGAGGCCCGGACCCGGTTCGTGGAACCATCGCACGTCCATCACGCCGCCTCCGTCGGATCGACCAGCAGCACGTTGCGCGTCGCCGGGACCAGGTACCGGCGGGCGGCGGCGCGGACGTCCTGGGCGCTCACGGCGAGCAGCGCCTGCTGCCGCCGCTCGATCGCCCCGACGTCGCCCACCGTGACGTGGAAGAACCCCAGGCGGTCGGCGCGGCCGGCGGCGGTTTCCAGCGCCGAGCGGAAACCGAGCAGCACCTGGTTGCGCGCCGTCTCCAGCTCGGCCGGCTCCGGCGGCGCGTCGGCCAGCCGCGCCAGCTCCGCGTCGATCGCCGCCAGCGCCTCCTCGTGCGTCCGCCCCTCGCGCAGGTCGGCCCAGATCTCGAACAGCGACGGGTCGTGGAACGAGCCCGGGCCGCCCTGCAGGTCGGTGGCGATCTCGCCGTCGTGCACGAGCCGGCGCTGCAGGCGGCCCGAGCGGCCGCCGAACAGCACCTGGGCCAGCACCACCAGCGCCGCGTGGTCCGGATGCGCCAGTTCGGGCGACCGCCAGGCGACGCAGGTCTTGCGCGTCGGCGTCGGCCACGGCAGCCGCTGCCGCCGCTCCTCCTCCTGCGGCGGCTCGACCGCCGCCGGCGGCGGCGGGATCTCCTGCGGCTTCATCCAACCGTGCGTCCGGCGGAACAGGTCCAGCGCCCGCCCCTCGTCCACCGGCCCGACCACCACCAGCGCCGCGTTGTTCGGCGCGTAGTACGTGCGGTAGAACGTCCGGCAGTCCTCGACGGTGAACCCGAGGATGTCGTCCATCCACCCGATCGTCGGGTGGCCGTACGGATGGACGCGGAACGCCTCCTTCCACAGCCGCTCGCTCGCCGCCCCCTCGACGCTGTTCTCCACCCGGAAGCGCCGCTCGTTGGCCACCACCTCCTTCTCGCGCCGGACCTGTTCCTCCTCGAGCGTCAGGCGGGCCATCCGCTCCGCCTCCAGCTCCGCCATCATCGGCAGGTGCTCGGGCAGGAACGTCTCGTGGTAGTAGGTCCAGTCGAGCCAGGTGGCGGCGTTCATCGAGGCGCCGACCGATTCGATCCGCCGGTCGAACTCGCCGTGCGCCAGGTTCTCCGTCTCGCCGAACATCAGGTGCTCGAACAGGTGCGCCAGCCCGGTCTTCCCGGGCCGCTCGTGCCGCGACCCGACCTTGAACCAGGTGTGGAACGCGGTGACCGGAGAGTCCGGATCCGCGAGGATCAGCACCTCCAGGCCGTTGTCCAGGGTCTCGAGCCGAACGGTGTGTCTGCCGAGGGGGATGCGTCGCATGACGGAGGGAGTCTAAGGGAGGCGGGAGAACCTGTAAACCGAACTCGCGACGGCCCGGGGTGGACGAACCGGGCGGAGCCAGGGCCGAACCCGGCGTCTCGCGGTGCGACGGATGCGCGAGGCTCGCCCGCGCAACGCCCGGGAGACGGCGGACGACCGACCGTGTCCTTTCCGCACAGCATGCCGCCCCTTGCGCTGATTGGCGTGCAGGGTCGTAAGAAATGCCCGACGCCAAGTCGGTTTCGTTCGCCGGCTGAGATGGAGGCGCCCGGATCGGCAACCGCTCACCCGCGGGGTGAGATCCGCTCCCCACGGCCAGAAACCCCGAACCGAAATCGAATCGATGACTTCGAGTCGCCCCTACCCCGGACACCCGACCCCGTCTGGGGGATCAAGGGGCGCGCCGGCGCGGCACACCCCGAGCTCGCGCCGACGCCACCCGCAGCCGTGGTCGTGACCACGGAAACGGGCCGGTGCCGGGTTCCCCGTCAGTGCGGGCAACGGTACGCGGTTCCGATCACCGTTGCCGTGCTGGTCGTGCCCTCCGACTGGCCGAGTTGCGGCGGACTCGCCTGCACATGCGTTGCTCCCATCGCGGCCGCCTTGTTGCGCAGGTCGTTCATGGCGTACTCGATGAGCCTGTCGTTGGAAATCCAGCCGCCTCCGAAAGAGCCGCCGCCCTGGCCCGTGACCATGCCGAGCACTTGGCAGTTCGGCGGCGTTTCGTAGACGGCGACAACGCGCGACCCTTGCGCCGTCAGCCCGGCCGTCGAGCAACCAAGGCCGGTGAGGGTCACGAGTGCGACGGCCGGGAGGGAGAGGAGCCAGCGAGAGAAACGACGGTTCTCGGACTGCATTTCGGTCCTCCTTCCATGTCGATGCCGCCCGCGCTCGGTTGCGGTTCGCGTGCGGCGGAGTCCCACGCCCGTTCGGCCAACCAAACCGGACTCGTCCACACCGAGCCATCTAGGCTGACCACTTGTCACATTCTTGGGAGCCGGCGTCAAGTTGTGATTCCCATCGTGTATGCAGAACAACGATCACGAGGCATGGGCCCGCGAGGAGTTGAGCGTAGGAAATCCGACGCCCGTTTGGTTTCCGCCAAACCATCCGCTCCTCGTGCTTCGATGGTCGAAACGGTAGCATCCGGGGCGAGTCGGGGCAACGGCGAGGTCGGGTGAGAGGCCCGAAGGTCAGTCCTGCGCGACCGGCGGGAGCTGGGAGGCGTCGTCGTAGAGGGGAAGCTGGCAGTCCTCCTGCCAGGGCGGGTCGACGAAGTCGTCGGACGAGGACGGGGAGCCGTCGTCCGGCGGCCGGCCGGCGGAGGGAGGGCCGCGACCAGCCGGTGGCCGGGGCGGCCGGGAGACGGGCAGCTCGTCGGGGTCGCGCGGAGGAGCGAAGGCGGCGGGCTCGGCGGACACCCCGAGCCGCTCGAGATG
>JAAZOP010000280.1 GCA_012797735.1 Myxococcales bacterium | reverse complement strand
CGGCGTCGAGCCCGTCGAGCGTCAGCGGGTACATCGGGAGGATGCGGCGGATCGCCGCCGCGGTGCCGTAGCGCCACGCCTCGGGCGGCTCCGGATTCAACCACGCGCAGCGCGGCCAGCGTCGCGCCAGCCGCAGCAGCCAGTCGCGCCCCGGTTCCGGGTCCGCCTCGTAGCCGTACAGCGCCCCCCACGGCTCGAGGAGTTCGCTCGGCGCCATCGCCGCGTCCCCCACCAGCAGCAGCTTGTACCGGTCGTCGTAGGACCGCAGCACGTCGGTGGTGCGCACCGGCTGCTGGAGCCAGCCGTCGCGGTACAGCTTGCCGTACGGGCAGTTGTGGAAGAAGAAGTAGCGGAAGTCCTTGAGGTGACGCGAGGCGTGGGCGGCGGAGAAGAGCCGTTCGACGAGGTGGGCGTAGGGTTCCATCGAGCCGCCGACGTCCATCAGCAGCAGGAGGCGCACGTTGTTGACGCGGGGGGCGCGGAAGACCAGCTCCAGGTCGCCCGCGTTGCGGCTGGTGGCCCGCACGGTCCCTTCGAGGTCCAGTTCGTCCTTGCGTCCCTCGCGCCGGAGCTGCCGCAGGCCGCGGAAGGCCACCTTGAGCTGGCGGGTGTCGAGCACCCGGTCGTGGCGGTACTCGCGGAACCGCCGCTCCGCCGCGACGCGGATCGCGGAGCGGGCGCCGCCGGGTCCGCCGACGCGCAGGCCCGAGGGGTGGTAGCCGCCCCAGCCGAACGGCGAGGTGCCGCCGGTGCCGATCCAGCGGTCGCCCCCGTGGTGCGCCTCCTTCTGCTCCCGCAACCGCTCCTCGAACAGCCGGAGCAGCTCCTCCAGCCCCAGCCGCCGGAGCTGCTCCACCAGCTCCGGCCGCAACAGCCGCTCGTAGCGCAACGGGTCGGACAGCCACTCGCGGAGCTTCTCCGGCAGATCGATCGGCAGCTCGAGACCCTGGAACACCTCGAGGAACGCCTCGTCGAAGGCGTCGAAGTGGGCCTCGGACTTGACGAGCAGCGAGCGGCAGAGATGGTAGAAACCGGAGAGGGCCTGGCGTTCGAGGCCGAGTTCCAGGGCGCGCATCAGGGCGAGCCATTCCTGGATCGAGACGGGGACGCCGCGCTTGCGCAGGGCGAAGAACAGGTCGAGGAACGGCGCGCCGGCGGGCGCAGGGGCGGTGGTCCCGGCCGCGGTGTCGCTCATCGCCAGCGGTAGTCCGGGCCCGGGCGGCGGGGGACGCTGCGTCCCTGGATCGCCGCCGCGGCCGTCTCGAGGTCGGCTTCCTTCTTCACCAGGGTGCCGAGGAACGGGACGTCCTTGCGGAGTTCCTCGACGCCGACGCCGCCGCGCTGGAGCGCGGCGATCCAGTCGATCAGCTCCGAGGTCGACGGCGGCTTGCGCAGCTCGACCTCGTTGCGCAGCCAGTAGAACCGCTCGAGGCACTTCTCCAGGAGCTTCTGGGGGAGCTGGGGGTGGTGGACGCGCACGATCTGCGCCATCAGCTCGGGGCCGGGAAACTCGATGTAGTGGAACACGCAGCGCCGCAGGAAGGCGTCGGGCAGTTCCTTCTCGTTGTTGCTGGTGACGATCACGACGGGCCGGTGCCGGGCGACGAACTCGTCGCCGGTCTCCAGCACCACGAAGCGCATCTCGTCCAGCTCGCGCAGCAGGTCGTTCGGGAACTCGAGGTCCGCCTTGTCGATCTCGTCGATCAGCAGCACGACGCGCTCCGCGGAGCGGAAGGCCTCGCCGAGGGGCCCGAAGCGGATGTACTGGCGGATGTCGCGGACGTCGCGGTCGCCGAAGCGGGAGTCGTGCAGGCGGGCGACGGTGTCGTAGACGTACAGCCCGTCGGCGGCCTTGGTGGTGGACTTGATGTACCAGCGCACCAGCGGCATCCCGAGCGCTTCGGCGACGTTCTCCGCCAGCAGGGTCTTGCCGGTGCCGGGCTCGCCGCGGACGAGCAGCGGGCGTTGCAGGGCCACCGCCACGTTGACGGCGTCGCGCAGTTCCCGCGACGCGATGTAGCGTTTCGTGCCGTGGAACAGGTCGAATGCCTCGCTCATCGTCGCCACCGCCGTTCGACCCCCGACCCGCCCTGCTCTAACGCAGCAGGGGCGCCGCCGCAAGGCCGAACGGCGCGGGGCCCCGGAATCGGGCCGAATTCGTTGCTTGACCCCGGACGCCGGTCCAGACTATGAAGGCGCGTTCCCCGAGGTTGCGGGAACAGGAGGAGGAGACGACGTCATGAAGAAGGTGTTCCTGTGTCTGCTGTCCGTCCTGGCCATCGCCCTGGCGGGCGCCGCCTGCAAGAAGAGCAGCGGCGATCTGTGCAACACGAAGAGCAAGTGCGAGAAGGAAGAGACCCCGTCGGCGGAGAAGGTCAAGGAGTGCCAGGAAGTGCTGGACGACAAGGACTGCGGCGCCCAGGCGCGGGCGATGATGGAGTGCATGATCGAGAAGGAGACTTGCACGCCGGAGGGCAAGACGGACAACGAGGCGGCGATGTCCGCCTGCGGCGAGCAGTTCGGCAAGTACATGGAGTGCATGAGCAAGAAGATGGAGTCCCAGAAGCCCGCGGAGAACCCGTAGCGCTCCGTTCTTCCTCTCGCGCCGTCCCGCCGGGCGGCGCTTCCCCAGCGTACCTCGCCCCGGCGCAACCGCGTGGTCGTCGACCGTTTCCCCCCTTCTACGGCAACACGTCGCTGTGCTGCGACGCCAGGATGTCGACCTCCGTCGCGAAGTTGCTGCCGAACGTCACCCGCCGCGTCTCCGCCTCCGCCAGATGCCGGCAGATCATGTAGATCTGCCCCGACGGATCGCGCGGGTCGGTCAGCTCCCGCACGTGCGCCAAATACTCCTCGCGCGAGTACCAGGCGCCGAAACGCGCCTCCAGCGCCCCGCGGATGGTCCCGCAGGTGCCCCGCGCCCAGGCCAGCAGGTTGGTGTCCGCCGCCGCCAGGTAGGTCGAAACCAGCCGCTCGGCGTCCCGGTCCAGGTTGAACAGGCTGCGGTTCCGGTAGACCCAATCGACCCCCTGGATCGCGAACACCGCCTGCATCCCGGCCAGGTGCAGCGCGACGAAGTCGTAGAAGAACCGGCGATACCGCTCGGCCGCCGCCGCCGTCGTCTCCCCGAACCAGCCCGCGAACCGCTGCCGCTGCTCCGCCGTCAGGTTCTCCCAGACCGACAGATGCAGCCGGTCGTCGCCCACGTTGACCATCACCCACAGGTCCACCACCGACACGTCGATCGCGTCGTGGTCGGTCGCCGGAACCCCCAACGTGTGCCGGCCGGACGTCACCGAGCGCAACCGCGCGTCCAGCCCCTGCACCCGCGCGAAGATGCGATCGACCGCCGCCCGCTCCGTCGTGCCGAGGTCCTCGTAGCGGACCGGGTCGAGCGTCATGGTCAGGTCGCAGCCGGCCGCCGCCGCGAGCGCCGCGAGGAGCGGAATCCGGGGGAGCCATCGCATCCATCGGCCGCTCATCGTCGCCCTCCCCTCTCCTTCTCCCGCCTCTCCACCGGCGGCGTCCGATCCTTCGTTGCGCCGCCGACCCGTTCCGTTGCATCCGGCGTGCCGACCCCGCCCCGGAGGCAGGCAGCGCCGGAAACTCGTCGTTCCGGCAGGTTGCCGGCGCGGGTGGCGCAGCCGGGACGAAGGCGAGCGGCACGGCCTGGCACGGTGGCGAGCGACGGCACACCCTCGGTCCACGCCACGGCTTACCGTCGCCCGTCTTCGCGACGTGCTTGAGGTCGTGCACGGGTACCTTCCCGCGGGCCCCTCCCACCCTCTTGACGGCGGGGTCGTCCCGGACGAGTCTCGCCCGTCCGGCGGGGGAAAGGAGCGGCGTGACGGGATGACGGAGGCGACGTTCTTCCAGTGGCTGACCTGGGCCTGGATCCTGCTGGCCCCGGTGGTCTTCCTGGCCTTGCTGTTCGTCACCGTGCCGTACGGGCGCTACCACCAGGGGCGAAGCTGGGGTGCGCCGTTTTCCGGCATGGTCGGCTGGATCGTGATGGAACTGCCGGCGGTGCTGGCGATGCCTCTGGTGTTCTTCGTCTCGGGTCGCGCGCCGGGACCGGTCGAGGCGGCGTTCCTGGTGCTGTGGGAGGTGCACTACCTGCACCGGACGTTCGTCTTCCCGCTCCGCCGCCGGGCGTACCTCGAGCCGGTCCCGGTCGTGGTCGCGCTGCTCGGCGTGCTGTTCAACCTCGCCAACGGCTACCTCAACGGCCGCTGGCTCGGCCACTTCTCGCCCGGCTACCCGACGGCGTGGCTGTGGGACCCGCGGTTCCTGGCCGGAACGGCGCTCTTCGCGCTCGGGATGACGATCAACATCCACTCCGACGAGGTGATCCTCGACCTGCGCAAGGCGGGCGGCGGCTACCAGGTGCCGCGGCGCGGCGTCCACCGGCTGGTCGCCTCGCCGAACTACCTGGGGGAGTTCCTCGAGTGGAGCGGGTGGGCGCTGGCGACCTGGTCGCTGCCGGGGCTGGCCTTCGCCGTCTGGACCTTCGGCAACCTCGGCCCGCGCGCCCGCTCGCACCTCCAGTGGTACCGCAAGACGTTCCCCGACTACCCGCGGGAACGCAAGGCGATCCTGCCGTACCTCTGGTAGACGTTCTTCAGCCCGCCGGCCGGTCCGGGGGCGGCGGATCGCCGGGGCGGAAGGACCGGGAGCGGCGCTCCCCGACGGAGCGGGCGGCGAAGGCGTGCACGGTCCTCGGGAAATGCCGGTAGGCCCAGGCGCCGAACTTGCCGTGGAACGTCAGTACGACCTCGCGCCGCCGCCGCGCCACGGCGCGCGCGATCTTCCGCGCCGCCGCGTCGGTTGCCAGCAGCAGCCACTTCGGGATCGGCTCGCGCGCCGTCTCGCGCAGCCGCCCCAGGTTGTCGACCTTGCGGATCTCGCTCACCACGAACCCCGGCTCGATCAGCGTCACCGAGACCCCCTCGGCCCGCAACTCGTCGCACACCGCCAGCGCCAGGCCGCGCACCGCGAACTTGCTCGCCGAGTAGGCCGAGGTGATCGGCAGCGGCACGATGCCGCTGACGCTGCCGGTGATGCCGATCCGCCCTCGCGTCTTGCGCAACTCGGGCAGCGCGGCGTACATCGTCCGCATCACGCCGAACACGTTCACCTCGAACTGCCTCCGGTAGTCCGCCAACGTCAGCTCGTCGAAGCGTCCCGAGACGCCGAATCCGGCGTTGGCCATCGCGACGTCGAGCCGCCCGAAGCGCTCCACCGCCGCCGCCACCACGCGCTCGCAGTCGCCGTCGCGGGTCACGTCGCACGGGACGACGAGCGCCCGCCGGCCGGCCGCCTCCACCTCCCGGGCGACGCGGGCCAGGCGGTCCTCGCGGCGAGCCGCGAGCGCCACGTCGGCGCCCTGCCGGGCGAACTCGAGGGCCAGCGCCGCGCCGATCCCCGACGAGGCTCCGGTCACCAGCGCCACCTTCCCTTCGAACAGGCCCATCCGCTCCTCCGATCCGCGCCCCCGCGTCCCGCGCGCCGGTGGATTGTGGCGCAGAGACACCGGCGAGCCAAGATCGAGACGGGACCGGCAAGCCGCCGTCCAAGCCGCACCGTGACACAGGCATTCCGAGACTTCGCGCTGTTCGGAGTCCGCCGTCGAACGAGTCGTCGGACCGGACGCCGTCGACCACCATCCTGGACGTATCGGCCGACATTGCGCGATAGTTCTGCTCCCGGACATGAAAGTCGGTTCTCCGTCTCCGCTCGGGCTTCTGGAACGCGCTTGCCTTCCTCGACGGAGAGACGGCGCGGTTTTTCGCCTCGGCGCGGGGTTCTGGGGTCCGTGGACCCCAGGACGGGGGACGGAAACCCCGGTTCGGACCCGCGTGACCGTCGGATTTCCGAGCGATCCTCGATAGACACTTGTCCGAGAACCGCGGCACGGACCCTGCAGGACGACCTGGGCGGGCGAGACGCCCGGGAGGTCGAACGATGATGCGGAAGACGACGACTGGCGCGCTCCTGGCGACGCTGCTCTTCGGGTTCGGCTGCGCCGATCTGGACGCGGGCGACGAAGAGAACCCGTTCCTGGACGACATGAGCAACGGCGGGAAGGAGGACACCGGGTACCTCAATCCGGACGGGATCGAGGTGGAGGTCGACCTCGAAGGGGACGTCGAGGCATCGTCGTATCGGTTGTTCGAGGCGCCGGCGGAGGTGGGGCAGTATGCGATGACGTACCTGCGTCACCGCGGGCAGTTCTACCTGGAGGGGCTGGCGGAGGACGCGACGTCGGACGAGCGGGTGGAGTGGCAGGTGGGGGGCGAGTGGTGGACGGCGGCGGAGGCGCGCCGGCGGCCGGCGGCGGAGTTGCGGCACTGGCGGATCCGCGGGGTGAACGCGGTGCTGCTGCGGGGCGCCGGGTCCAACGTCGAGGTCGGGACGGTGTTCACGGCGCGGGTTCCGCTGAAGCCGTTCACGGTGATGGCCGACGCGGGCGACAAGTGCGCCGACCCCGACGGGCACATCACCCTGGGCCAGTCGGTCTACTGGTACCTGTGGAATCCGGACCGCAGCGGCTGCACGCTGCCGACGCAGGACTTGAAGGTGACGGTGTCGCGGATGTTCTCGACGGCCCGGACGACCTACCCCGAGTACGACCAGCTGGTGGCGGACGGGCGGATCACGGCGGTGGTGCTGTTCGGGCAGATCGGCGACGGTCCGATCGACGACAGCGAGGCGGGCGTGCGGAACATGAACCGGATGGCGCGCAACCTGCTGTCGGCGGGCTTTTCCGAAGTGACGCCGGCGCCGGTGGGCCGCCGGTTCTCGAAGATGGTGGCCGGCGTGGAGATGCTGTTCGACCTCTACTCGCCCCGCGACTTCTCCGGCCTGGGCGACTTCGCGCACTTCGGCAACTTCCAGCGGGCGCTCTCCGAGCACGAGATCGTGGCGTACGACGGCCACAGCATGCTGGGCGCGAGCGACTTCTGGTCGCGGCCGAACTACCCGGACTTCTACCAGATCTACCTGTACGGCGGATGTCTCGGCTACGAGTACTACGTCCGGCCGATCCTGGCCGGCAAGGGCGGCTGGGCGAAGGTCGACATCGTCTCGTCGGTCGTCGAGGTTTCCGCGGACGCGAACGCCTACGCGGCCCCGTTCCTGTCGAAGCTGATGTGGGCGGTCGAAAACCGCTACAACGCCTCCTGGACCGACCTGCTCGCCGTGATCCGCCGCCACGTGGGCGATTCGACGTTCGGCGCCAGCGGCGTGCGCGACAACTGCTTCTCCCCGAACGGGACGCTCTGCGGCGAGGAGCCGCCTCCCCCGCCGACGGGCGAGACCAAGGTCTTCGAGAACGCCGCGGCGACGCCGATTCCCGACGACGACGACACGGGCGTCGTCTCGACGATCGTCGTGCCCGAGTCGTTCGTCCCGCGGGCGGTGGCGGTCGAGCTCGACCTGACCCACACCTACGTCGGCGACCTGCGGATCGTCCTCACCCACGACGGCGTCGAGCACGTGCTGTGGGACAACGCCGGCGGCTCGGACGAGAACATCCGCGGGACGTTCGAGACACCGATCTTCCACGAACGACAGGCGGCGGGGGACTGGGTGCTGCGCGTCTCCGACACGTACGCCCGCGACGTCGGGACGCTCAACCGCTGGGCTATCCGGTTCGGTCTGTAGGGGGCAGGCTCCCGCCGTTCTCGGCCGTCCGGACCCCGGGCCTTTCGCCCCGCCGCCGGCGCCGCTCCTCGTACAGCGCCCGGTCGGCGCGCCCGAGCAGGGCCGGCAGGTCGACCTCCTCCCCGGGCTCGTAGCGCGCGCAGCCGACGGTCAGGCGGACGACGTACGGACGCGGCTTCTCCTCCGCCCGCCGTTCGAGGTTCCGGCGGATGCGGTGCAACAGCAGGTCCCGGGACTCGGGCGCGGCATCGACCGCCAGCACGACGAACTCGTCCCCGCCGACCCGTGCGATCACGTCCGAGCCGCGGAAGCTGGCGCGCAACACCATCCCCGCCTCGACCAGCACCTCGTCGCCCGCCGCATGCCCGTGCCCGTCGTTGATCGCCTTCAGGCCGTCGACGTCCGCGAACAGCACCCACAACCCGGTCTCCCGCCGCTGGGCGACCCGCAGGATCTGGGCGCCGGCGGTGAGCAGCCCGCGGCGGTTGTACAGGCCGGTCAACTCGTCGAGACACGTCAACGCCTCGAGCGCCAGCAACGCCCGGTGACGCTCGACGGCGAACCGCAGCGCCCGCACCATCGCCACCCCGGACACCTTGTTCCGCTCGAGGAAGTCCTGCGCCCCCGCCCGGACGATCCCCAGTGCCTGCTCCTCGCTCGACACCTTCCCCAACGCCACGATCGGGATCCGGGGAGCCGACTGGCGCAGCCGGAACAGCTCCGTCGGACAATCCGCATCCGTGGCCGAGCAGTTGAACAGGATCACGTCGAACGGCTTCCGCCCCGCCAGTTCCGCGACTTGCGCGACGCTCTCCGCGCGGACGATCTTGATCGGCCCGCCGGACGCCTCGCGCAGCGCGTCCGCCAGCAGGGCGACGTCGCTTCCGCTGCCACTCACGACGAGCACGGAGATCGGGACGGGCGTATTCACTGGCGGTATTCTGGCAGGGGCGACGGCGGGCTGCAACCGGAAACGACGCGGCGGATCACTCGCAACGCGACACGCGGACCACCTGGAGCCGGCTCGTGTCGCCCCAGGCGTAGGCCCAGCCGGCGTCCCCGTTCGGCCAGGTGACGAAGTCGTTGCGCGCACCGGACTCCGCGGCGACGTCCGCCGGCCCCTCGAGAATCGCCCCGGACGCATCGACCACCGCCAACCGCCCGGTGCCGCCCGCCGTCCACCCGGCGAGGTAGGCCGGGCCGTAGGCCGCCAGGTGCGCCCCGGCCTCGTCCACCCCCGCCGTGTCGGTGAGCCACGCGACCTCGCCGACCGCACCGCCCGTGTCGATGTGCACCAGGCCCACGTCCGCCGACGACCGCCCCTCCCGGGAGACGAACGTCAGCAGGAAGCCATCGCCGTCGCCGGCCAGCCCGCCCAGCTCGGCGGACGAACGGCCCGCGCAGTCGCCCGACGGCTCCGACCGCACCAGACCGCGGTGGTTGTAGTAGATCCCCTTGCCCGGATAGCAATCCGACAGACAGACCGGTCCGAAGGCGCTGCCGTTCCACGCCAGCCGCACGTCGAGGCTGTGGCTGCAGCCCCAGTCCCAGACCACGGTCTGCCGGCCGGCCGGGTCGAGCAGCACGTAGCGGTCCCCCTGGTGGTTCCCCGCGCTGCCGTGGTTGCCCGTCTGGCCGTGGTACGCCGCGAACTGCGTCCCGCTCCACGCCAGCCGGCCATCGTGCGACCAGTCGTCGATCCAGCGCGAACCCTCCACGTCGTGCGGCTCGTCCCCCACCAGGTGCGTCGCGAACGTCTCGACGCCCGCGTCGTTCACCCGCACCACCGCCATCACGTCGTCGTCGCGGCGCACCAGCACCGCGGCGCCGTCGGGCAACGCCACGAAGCCCCGCACCTCCGTCCCCGGCAGCGTGACATCGGGCCCCCGCCGCGCGTCGTTCCCGTCCAGCGGCGTCACGTGCACCTGGCCCGTCCCGTCCGTCCAGGCGACCTTCGACGTCCCGTCGGGCAGCGGCGACAGAATCACCGGCCGGTCCGGCGAGAAGTAGCCGCCGCCGTACGTCTCGACGCGCGCCGGCGCGACGCTCACCGCCGTCACCCGCACCCGGTCCGCCAGCGGCGTCGAACACGGCACAGGCGGCGTGTCCGCCGGCACGTCGCCGGACCCCTCGTCGGGCGGCGGCGCCGCGTCGTCCGCCGGCGCGTCGCCGGACCCCTCGTCGCGCGGCGGCGCCGCGTCGTCCACCGGCACGTCGGGTGCGCCCCCGTCGTCCGTCGCCTCCGCATCGCCCGGCGCGTCCGGAACGATCGCCTCGCCCTCGTCGCAGGCCGCGGCGGCCACCCACAGGACGACCACCCATCTCCACGCGTTCCGTCGTCGCATCGCCGCCTCCCGTCTCCCCCAGTCTATCCGGGCGCGTCCCGTCGTTCCACACCCTCCGACCGCAAGCCGTCCCGGCGACCCCCGACCCCGCCGCCGTTCCTCTCCCCTCCCCCGTCCACTCTGCGATAGGCTCGCCTCCGATGCGACCCGGCCGCCGCCTCGTCCTGTTCCTCGCCGCCTCCGGCGCGACCGCCTGCGCCTCCTCCGAGGCGCGCGATGTTCCGGCGGAGCGGCCCGACGTCGAGGCGGCAGCACTCCCCGAGACGCCGGCGTTCGGACCGGGGCGCGCCGCGCCCGAAATCGCCCCCGGCCCCGGCGACGAGGCCGGGCCGCCCGCCGCGCACGTCGCCGGAGGACTCGTGCTGCCGCCGGAACCGCTGGTCGCCGACCGGCCGTTCACGCTCGCACTGCGCCTGCGCAACGACGGTCGCGTCGAGATCCTCCTCCGGCCGAGGCCGGACGGTCCCGAACCGGCCGGCACGCTCCGGCTGCGCCGCGGGGACGAGCCGGTCGGCGAGATGGCGCTGTCCACCGCAGGGTGGAAGACGGTGTTCGGCGACGAGCCGGCGTCGCTGGCCCCGGGCGCCGACCTGACCTTCGAACTCGCCCGGCTCCGGGCGCCGACGGCCTCCGGAGCGATCCGGCTCGCGGTCGAATACGCGTTGGTCGATGCAGGCGGCGCACCCCTGCCGGTCGAGATTCCTCCCGCCGAAGTCCGGGTGACGTGGACCGGACTCACGGTGGTGCACATCGGCGACTCGCAGGTGGCCAACGGCCTGACGCAGGGACTGGCGCGGCGGGTCCGGGAGGCCGGCGGACGCTACGTGAGCGCCGGGTGGGTCTCCTCCAACGCCGCCCGCTGGCTGGGCGCCGACCGGCTGCGCGACCTGCTGCACGACCAGCTGCCGGAGATCGTCCTCGTGACGCTGGGGACCAACGAGTACTTGGTCGGGGACCTGGAACACTACCTGGCGAACTACGAGCGGCTGGCGGCGCGCGTGGGCGGGCCCCGCCGCTGCTTCTGGATCGGTCCTCCCGGTCTTCCCGGGATCGACCGGTTCGTGGAGGCCGCCCGGACGCGCACGGCGCCCTGCCCGTACTTCGATTCGCGGCGAATCGAGCCGGACTCCGGGCGCAGCCGCGATCACCTGTCCGCCGCGCGCGGCGAAGAGTGGGCGGAGGCGATCTGGGACTGGATCGGGACGCAGTGGCGGCCGTAGGGCGCGGGGCACGCCACGACCACCCCGGGCCGCTCGAACCCACCGGGCGACAGGGCGATGACGGACGGAGGAACCAACGATGAAACGACGCACGATGCCCGCGGCTCTCCTGGCGGCGTGGTTCCCGATCGCGGCGGCGTGCTCGCCGGGCGACGACGACGCGGTGGTCGACGTCCCGGCCGACCGCGGCGGCGACGACGGGACGCCGGACGTCGAGGCGGGACTCGAGGCGGACGCGGACGCCGGCGGCGACGGGACGGAACCGGACGACAGCGAAGCGGGACTGGAGGCGGAGGCGGAGGCGGACGCGCCGGTCGAGCCCGGGTTCCACGAAACCGGGCGCGAGGTCGTCGGCGACGGCTGGCATCCGCGACTCGCCGCCGACCGCGACGGACGCCTCCACCTGCTCGTGCAGGACGACGGGCTGCTGCGCTATCGCACATGGAACGGTTCCTGGAGCGCGCCGGAGACGCTGGCGGGCTCGGAAGGGGTCCCCGGCGGGAAGGCGACGCGCCACCGGATGTGGGTCTCCGCGGACGGAACGCGCGTCTACGTCTCCTGGGGCACCGGCTGGGATACCGACATCCGGTTCGCCTGGCGCGACGGCGGCGGGTGGCACGGGCCCGAGACGGCCTGCCCGCGGACGGTGCGGCCGTGGGAGTACGCCGCGCCCGCAGGCCGCTCGGGCGGCGACGCCTACGTGTTCTGCATGGTCGACGACCTGTGGGTCGCCCACCGCTCCCCGGCCGGGATCTGGGAGAGCCCGGTCCACCTCTGGACCGGGGCTTCGAAGCACGTCGTGGCGGTGACGGGCGCGGACGACCGGATCCACCTCGCCTTCCGCTTCGCCCGGGTCTACTACGCGAACGGGGACGGGACGAGCTGGTCGCCGGTGCGCGAGGTCACGACGCACGGCGACAGCGCGGAACTGCCCGCCATCGCGGTCGGCCCCGGCGGCGTCGTGCACCTGGCCTGGCAGCGCTGGCTCGACCACGGCGGGGGCGCCTGGGCGATCGACTCGGTCCGGTACGCCCGCGGGAACGACGACACGTGGAGCGGCGGCGGCCCCGGCGTGCTGGTGCACGAGTACGAGGCGCCCGCGAACCCGCCGGAACTGGCCGTCGACGACGCCGGCCGCGTGGTGACGGCGTGGGTCGAGGCGGACGAGGTGCTGCTGGCGGCGGCCGCCGCCGGCGGCGAGTCGTTCCTCGGGCCCTGGGCCGTGGCCGACGACGCCGCGCCCCCGCACGACGGTGCGCTGGAGAACGACCTCGCCACCCCGCCGCTCGCGTTCGTCGGGCCGACGCTGCACCTCGTCTACGAGGACGACGCGGGCCGCATCGTCCACGTCTCCGGCACCGTGACCCCGTAGCGCACCGGTCTCGGCGCCGCCGATCGGTCGAGTCGCGGAGGTTTCGGGACGGCCTCAGTCGTGCTCGCAGATGTAGGGCAGCGTCTCGGCACAGCCCTCGTCGTTCCATTGCCCGCGGGTCGCCATCTGGTTCAGCGTGCCGCAGTCCTCGTAGGCGGAGGAGGGCTGTCCCGGCGCCCAGTTGGTGTAGCTCGAGGGCGGATGGACCCAGATCCAGGTCCCCTCGTCGCTGCGGTCGTTGTAGCCCATCCACCAGCCGCCTCCCCGCAGGCCCGCGGCCGTGTCGGCGAGGAACGTGTTCTCGGCGGCGTCGTTGATCGTGACCAGGTAGTAGCCGGAAACCCCGGCGCAGCGATCGCGGGCGGTGGTCCACCAGACGGTCGTGTTGCAGAACTGGTACAGGTGGCCGTCGTGGACGAAGGGGGTGCAACCGGGGCAGGTGCCGGCCGCGTCGTCCGGGTAGCCGGAGCAGTCCTGGTCCACGCCGTCGCAGGTCTCGGTGGCGCCCGGATGGATCGCCGCGCTGCGGTCGTTGCAGTCGGTTCCGCCGCAGCCGGCGTCGCGGTAGGTGTCGCCGTCGCCGTCCGGGGCGACGTGCACGCAGGCGCCCGCGCCGCCGGCGGCGGTCGGGTCGCACGAGTCGATGGAGCACGACAGTCCGTCGTCACACGCCGGCGGCAGGCCCGCCACGCACCCCGCGCCCGCCCGGCATACCTCGGTCCCGTTGCAGAACGCGCCGTCGTCGCACCGCGTGTCGTCCGGAGTGTTGCGGCACGCGCCGGTCCCGGGCTCGCAGGTGTCGATCGTGCAGTCCACGCCGTCGTCGCAGTCGGGCGGCGGACCCGCCACGCAACCGCCGGACGAGGGGTCGCAATCCTCCTCGCCGTTGCACGGCTCGCCGTCGTCGCAGAACCCGCGGTCCGGCTCGTGCACGCAGTCCCGCAGCGTCGTGTCGCACCGGTCGGCCGTGCACTCGATGCCGTCGTCGCATGCCCCCGCCTCGACCTCGTGCCGGCAGACATGCATCGCGGGGTCGCAGACGTCGGTCGTGCACGGGACGCCGTCGTCGCAGTCGCGGGGATCGAGGCACTCGATGACGACGTCGGCGTCCGCGTCCGCATCTCCATCGCCGTCCGCGTCGGCGCCGGCATCCTCGTCTCCGTCCGGCCCGTCCGGCCCGTCCGGCCCGTCCGGCCGGTCCTCCCCGTCGGCGGGACCGACGTCGTCTCCGTCGGCGTCGACGTCCGCGTCGGCGTCCGCGCCGACCTCTCCGCCGCCCTCGACCCCTTCGACTTCCGTGCCGGCGTCGTCGTCGCCGAGGCCCGAGGAGTGCAGTGAGCAGCCCGCCGCCAACAGCAGGCCTACGAGAAGTG
>JAAZOP010000279.1 GCA_012797735.1 Myxococcales bacterium | reverse complement strand
CCCGTCCCACCGCCGGCCGCCGCCGTCGTCCCGGTACCCCCGCCGCCGCCCTCGCTGCCCGCGCCGCCTCCCGAACCGGCCCGCGGCGTCGTGTCCGGATGATCCCCGTCCCCGCAAGCCGCAAGGCCCGCCAGCCAGACCACCGCGGCCAACGCCGCCGACGCACGTCCGAACCGCACGACGCCTTGATCCACGATCCGCATCGACCTCTCCTGCCCTACTGCGCGACGGGGTCGAGCCCGTCGCCGAACGCCTGCCCCGTCACCACGGGCAGGCGGCCGTTCGCGAACAGCTGGCTCGGGTCGCTCGACAGGCTCAGCTGCCGCACCAGATCGATGGACGAACGCACCCACTCATTGGAGGCGCTCGTCGACCGGGCGTACGGCACGGCGCCGAGGATGTTCTTCGTCGCCGCCGTCCCATCCCCGATCAGGTACCAGCGAATGATGTTGTCGATCGTGATCCCGCTCTCCACCTCGACCCCCCGGATGCCCGCCGCAATCTCGTCCAGCAGGTCGCGCAGCGTGCCGTCGCGAATCGGGATCTCGAGCCACGCGGGCTGGAGCCGCTGCTCCAGCGTCGCCAGCCGCAACACCAGACGGTTCCAGACGTAGGCGATCCGGTACCGTGCCGCCACCCCCCAGGTCGGCGAGACCGGGTAGTCGCGGATCACCCCCAGATACCCGGCCGTCAGTTCCTTGGCCAGTCGCACCAGGTTGTCCTTGAACGTCGCGATGTCGTCGCCCAGCGTGCGCAGATTGCGCGTCGAGAACTCGTACCGGTCGTACTCGCGGAACTTCGCGTCCAACGCCTCGAAGCGCGGCTTGGCCAGCACCTCCTGCGTCTCGATCACCAGTTGGGCCTGCGCCGCGGTCAGCCGGCCGCCGGCCACCGTCTTCTCCGCCATGCTCAGCCGGTTGTACGCGCCCTCGAGCGCCGTGCGGGCCCGGTCGATCGCGGAGCGGTTGTTCTGCCGTACCGCATCCTGGTACAGCCACCAGCGGACCTGCAACACGTCGAAGCGGCGCGCCGAATCGTTCTCGTACAGGCGCAGGTAGGCGTCCGCCGCGGAACGCATGTCGCTCCACGCCGAGCCCTGCTGGTAGTACTCCACCACCGCCAGGCGCATCCGCAACGCCTCGTCGGCCGACCGCGTGAACCCCTCATCGACCACCCGCTGCGTGAGCCGCGCCGCCTCGCTCCAGTTGCCCTGCAACCGCCGGATCTGCGCGGTCGCCCGCACCGCCTCCGCGGTGTACTCCGCGTCGGTGCACGGCCGGCGCTGGTCGGCCAGGCAATCCTGCACCGGCCGCAACGTCGTGCCGCGCGCCACCCGACCGGCCGACCGCTCGAGCGCCTGGAAGTTCCGGGCCGCCTCGTCGAGGTCGAAGGTCTGCATCGCGTTGATCGCGACGTAGAAGTACGCCTCCGGCAACCGCACCCGGTTGCTCGGGTCGGCGCGCGGGTTGTCGCAGTTCTGCACGTACGGGCTCGGCGGCGAGCAGTGCTGGATCAGCCGGTTCCACGTTTCCACCGCCAGCACCGGCTCCCGCGCCCGCCCGTACGCCACGGCCGCCATCCGGATCGCGGCCGGCGAATCCGGGTTGTCCGGGTGCTGGTTCACCACCTCCAGCAGCATCCGCGCGGCCTGGCGATACGCCTCGGGGTCGTTGGCCTGCGCCGCCTGTTCGAACTTGTCCGACGCCGCCGCGAACTGCTCCCCGATCCGCGCGACCTGGATCCCCTGCACGATGTCGCGTCCCGCGTCGCTCGCCCGGAAACACTCCCCGCTCTCCGCCGCGTTGCGCAACTGTTCGATCCGCTCCCGGTCGCCCGCGTACCGCGCGAGGGTGTCCAGGATCTGCCACGCCTCGATCGCCAGGTCGGTGTGCGCCGCGTTCCCGCAGTACTCGTTGAACAACACCTCGTACATCGCCCGCGCCTCGTCCCAGTGCGCGAGGAAGAACATCTGCGAGGCGATGCGACGACGATAGCCGAGCGTCGCGGGGTCGTCGGGGTAGCGCTGGATCCACCGGGCCATCGTCGCCTGCCACTGCGCGATCATCGGTGGAACGGGCAGCGGGTCCGGCACGCGACGGAGATCGTCCCCTGAACCCTCCTCGTGCGACGGCGGCTCCTCCGGAATCAACCCCTGGCCCGCCGAGGCATACTGGTTGCCGAGGATCACGATCTGGTTGAACAGCGCGTCGCGCTGGTGCGTGGTCGACAGCGTCGAGTTCTCCACCGTCTCGTACTGTCGCAGCGCCTCGTCCACCTGCCCGACCACGTAGAGGCAGTTGGCGAGATTGAACATGTTGTCGTACGTGTACGCCGACGACGGATACTCCCGCAGCAACTGCCGGTACGCCTCGATCGCCAGTTCGTACATCCGCGTCGCCAGCGCGCAACTCTGCGTCTGGCCTGCGTCGCAGTTCGCCTGATGCGTGTCCGCCGCCGCGTGATACTGCCCCGCCGCGTCCTGCAGCGCGCCCTCGGCCTGCTCCTCCGCCTCCTGCAACAACTCCGGGTTGTCGCGGTTCTCATCCCACCAGCGCTGGCCCACCGTGGGGTCGGGGCACAGGCTGTTGCCCGACCCGCCGGCGGCCGGGGCGGCCATCACCGTCCCCGTCCCCGGCCCGCCGCTCTGGCGGAACAACGCGAGGCACTCGATCGCCTCCATCATCCCGACCCGCGACCCCTGGTCGGCCTCGCCCGTGTTCTCCCGGTACAGGTCGACCAGCTTCCGCAGCATCTGCGGCACGCGGGGATGCAACGGGAACCGCTGGATGAACAGCCGGTACACCCCGGCCTTCTTCTGCCAGGTGTCGCACTTGTCCTCGTCGCAACACTCGTTGACCAGCGTCTCCATCAACGGCTTGAACCACTCGGCATCCTGCGGCACCAGGCCCGGGTCCGCCACGCGCTGCGCCGGCTCCGCCGTCGCCCGCGGCCCCCGCCAGTAGTCGTAGATCAGGTTCGTCGCGATCCCGATCAGCACGTTGACCTGCTGCCCCTCGGCCTTCGCCTGGTAGTCGCCGAACTCCCCCGCGTGCAGCTTCTCCAGGAACAGCCGGTAGGGTTCCATCGCGTCGTCGTAGCGGTTGAGCCCGGACAGCGCGTGCCCGATCTCGGCCAGGGCGAACGCATAGTACGGGTTGTTGCGCGGTCCGAGATCGACCACGCGGCGGTAGGCCGAAATCGCCCATTCGATGTTCTCATCGTCGAATTCGCGCGCGTACCGCCCCTGGAAACTCTTCGCCAGCACGAACCACGACGGCGCGATGAACTTCGACTCCGGATTGAGCGGCCGGCAGTCCTTGAAGTAGTCGTGCATCGGGGTGGCGGGATCCGTCAGGTCGCGGAACTCGTCGGCCACGCGGGGCGGCACCCCCCGCGCCCCGAGCGCCGGCTCGGGCGGCGCCGCCGCGACGACCCATTCGGGAGCCACGCCGGCCACCCGGTGCGTGCCGGCCACCGGCCCCGCATACGGCGGATAGCGGACCTTGTTGGCGCAGACCGCCGCCAGGAACGACGCGACCGCTTCCTCTTGGTACGGGTCGATCGCCGAGGCGATCCCGATCTCGACCTCCTCGTTGCGGAACGCCTCGGACGGAGTCTCCTGCAGCGAGAACCCCAGCACGTAGTGCACGCCGTCCCGCCGCGGGAAGTCCGGGAATTCCGTGAGCAGCCGGCGGTACAACGCGATCGTCTTGTCGAAACGACGCTCGCGCGCCTCCAGCGCCGCCGCCTCGTTCTCGTCCTCCCAGTACAGATCCCCGAGCCGGTACATCGCCTCCGGCGTGTACTCGCGGTCCGTCGGATGCTCCCGCAGGAACTGCTCGAGGTAGTAGATCGCCGCGCGCCGCGACCGGCGCTGCAAATCGAGTTCCGTGGCCGACTGGGCGCGGAAGGTCCGCTGGACGTCCCGTTCGCGCCGACGGTACCAGTCGAACGCGAAGCCGTCCACGTACCGGCGGAAATCCCCCACCAGACGCGCGAACGCCGCCTGGTCCGACAACACCTCGGCCATCTGCGCCGTCTCCGCCGCCCCCGGCGGATTCTGGACGATCGCCGACAGGCCGGCCCGGTACATCGGCTGAGCCGCGAACAGCGCGTCGAGCTGCGCGGGGTCGATGAGCACCCCCTCCGCGTTGGGTGGCGCCGTCGCGAACATCGGCGGCGGCGCCGAGACCGGCAACAACGGCTCGCCCGCCGTTCCCCCGCCCGCCGCGCCCTCGCCCGTCCCCAGCCCGGTCGCCCCCAGGTCGTCGGACGGCGCGCCGCCGTCCTCCGGCACCCCCTGGGCGACCGCCACCCCCGCCGACAACAACACGACGGCGCCGAACGGCCACCGCCGGGCGCGGCGCAACCCCCGGGCCGCGCCGCCTCGATGCATCCACGAGGTTCCCCTCATCGTGCGCCCCTCAGTTCCCCACGAGGTCGTCGTATTCCATCTGGATCGATTGCAGGTCCCGGTCGCGCTGCTGGCCCATCTGGATCATCCGGTTCCGGTGCTCCTCCGCCAGACTCCACGCGCTGTCGGCCACCCCGATGTCCGAACGCAGGATCAGATCCTCGAACCGCCCCGCGATCTGCTCGAAGTTCTCGAACGCGTAGCCCCCCACCACCTCCGACGCGGCATCCTCGACCGACGCCAGCCGGCGGCGATAGTCCTCGACCTTGCGCAGCTCCTCCTCCACCGCGGCCAGGAGCTCGCGACCGCGGTTCTGCGCCTGCCCTTCCAGCGTCTGCTGCACGGTCGCGAGGTCGGACTCGACGCGCGCGAGCTGGTCCAGCGCCGACTGGACGCGCGACAACGTCGCCCCTCCCGTCCCCGAAACCGCCAGCGCCGACACCTCGCGCGCAACGGCCTGCCGATAGCGTTCCCGGAGAGACCGCGCGGTCTCCGCCGAGACCTCCCCGACCTGCGTCTGCGCCCGCAACACGTCCACCTGCCGCCGCAACTCGGCCGCCTGGCTGCGGTAGTGCTCCACGGCGCCGCGCACGAGCTGCACCTCGGACTGGATCGCCTGGACCTCCGCCTCGGACAGGTTGCCCCAGTTCTCGGGCAACAGCAGGTACTGGTCGAGCGCGGCGCCCATCGAATGCACCAGTTCGACCGAATGCGTCGTCTCGGTCAGCTGGTGCGAGACGGCATCGATCGCATTGCGCTGCGTCTCGTAGGCGGAGGACAGCTCCTCGGCGTCCACCGGGAGCTGCCCGACGGCCGCCTCCAGCGCCCGCCGCTCCTCGCGCGCCGCGGCCGCCTCGCCCGCCGGCGCGGCGACGCCGTTGAGTTCGGCGGCCAGCGACTGCCGGATGCGCGCGCAGGTGTTGCCCAGCATCTCCGCCCGGTCCCGCACGCCGCGCAACTCGGAGAACGCGCCCACCACGCTGCGGCCGGAGAGGATCGCCTCGAGCTGCGCCGCCAGCCGCTCCGTCTCGCTCACGTACCGGCGGATCGCCGCCAGCCCGTCCAACACCTGCTGCACCCGGGCGATGCTCTCGTTCTCGACGAACCAGGCCCGCGCCTGCGGCGGCAGGAGGTTCGTCGCCGTCACCGCCTCCGCCTCCGACCGCACCATCTCCCCGAAGTAGTCCCGGAGCCGCTCGCGCGAGGACATCGCCCCCGCAATCTGCTCGTACACCGGACCGTAGTCCGTCTTGACCGACCGGAACGCCTCGATCGAGAAGTTCGTGCCCGCGCTGGCCGCGCCCCGCGCCTCCGCGGAGCACTCCGCCGGCAATTCGGGCAACGCCTCCGGCGCCGTCCCGTCGGCCTGTGCCGCCAGGCGTTCCGTCGACAGGAGAAAACACTCCTCGTTGAGCACGAGCCGGCCCTCGCGGAGCAGGATGTTGCCGAGCAGCAACTTCGCCTCGGGAGCGTAGCGGCTCTCCGGGTCGTAGATCACCAGCATCTCCAGCGAACGGCGGGCCTTGGTGGTGTCGCCGCGGGCCAGATGCACCCACGACACCTCGTACAACGCGTCGTCGAACGCCTCGGAGTCGGTCGAAATCCGCTGGTAGGCCTCGATCGCCGCGTCCTCGCTCTGCCGTTCGTACTGGATCCGCCCGATGGCCAGGTTCGCCAGATCGACCGTCTCCCGGTCTTCCGCCGACTCGGCCGGCGACACCAGCACCGACTGGAACGCCTGCAGCGCCCGATCCAGATCGCCCCGCTTGACGTAGACGACCCCGAGGAAATAGCGGGCGCGGAGCGTGTACTCCGCGTTGTCCGGCACCGCCAGGAACGCCCGCTCCGCCTCGGCCAGGTCGCCGCGGTGGAAGTAGTACTTGCCGCGGAAGTACGGAGTGACGGCCGCGACCTCCGCCGCCGGCAACCGGTTCAACTCCGCGAAGTACCGTTCGATGCCGGCGAAATCCTCCATCCGGATCGCGATCTCGATCAACCGCCCCAGCGCAGGCTGCACGTACGGGCGGAACCGCGGCTCCCCCGACTGCTGCAGCAGCCGCTCGAAGAACTCCCGCGCCCCGTACGGGTCCTCCGCCTTGTAGAGCGACTCGCCCAGGTGGAACAACGCGTCGGCGTACGCCGTCTGCTCCGGGTAGTTCTCGACGATGTCGAGATACATCACCCCGGCCTCCTCGTAGAAGCCGAGGCGGAAGAACATGTCGGCGTCGGCGAGCTTCTCCTCGACGTAGTGGACGCGGTCCTCCCCGAGACGCACGCTGGCCTCCCGCGCCAGGTTGGTCACGTCCTGCGCCGCGTCCGCAATCTGCCGCTCGGCGGCCGCCACGTCGGCCGCCGCCACCCGCGGCAGACCACACCACACCAGGAGCAGCCCGGCCCCCCAACGGGCTGTACGGCACCGCATCACTGGCCTCCCGCCATCCCCGTCGCGAGGTCGCGGATCTGCTCCGTGAACCGGATCGTCGGCCGCTCCTCGATCGCCGTCAACGGGTCCCCCTGCTCGAACCCGATCCCCTGGATCGTCACCTCCTTGCCGCCCGCGATCGTCACCGTG
>JAAZOP010000278.1 GCA_012797735.1 Myxococcales bacterium | reverse complement strand
GGCGGGCGCTAGGGCCGCGGTGACGCGGGAACCCGCGGGTGTGCGAACTTGACCGCGTGCGGCGCGCCGGGCGAGGATCGCCCACACGCGGCGCGGGAGGCGGCGTGGCTCGGGTGACGTGCAACGAATGCGGCAGCGAGACCTCCGCCGGGATGGAGCGATGCCCGCGGTGCGGCGCGCCACTGCCCGTTCTGTTCGGCGCCGGCGACGGCGCCGAAGTCACCGCCGACAGCGACGCCACCGTCGTCACCGCCTCCGTGCCCCGAGGCCCCGCCGAACCCGGCGACCTGATCGCCGGCCGCTTCCAACCGCTCGCCGAGCCCCGCGCCGACCTCTGGGGCTCGTTCGTCCGCGCCCGGGACACCGCGCAGTCCGTCGAAATCACGCTGTACCGACTCGAACGCGGCGTGTTTCGCACGCGCGACGACATCGAGCGCTTCCGGGCCGCCCAGCAGGACCTGATCGGGTTGTCCGAGCCGATCCTGGCCCTCCCGACGGAGATCGTCGATGCCGGCGGACAGTACTACCTGGTGTACCGCGAACGACTGGCCGGGACGTTGCGCGACGCCGAACCCGCCGCGCCGTTCCGCGGCGCCGATCCCGAGCACGTCCGGCGGATGCTGGGCTTCCTGGCCGAATACGTCGCCGCCGCCGCCCGCCTCGGCCCCCGCGGCCTCCATCTCGGCCTGCGCCCCTCGGTCGTGTTCGTCCTGGGCCGCGAGCTCAAGGTCGCCCAGCTCGGCTTCTGTACCTCGTTCCCACCCGAACTCGTCCGTCGCCGCCACGCGCACGACGGCGAGGCCAAGTTCTACACCGCGCCGGAGGTTCTCCAGCAGGGTCGCGGCTCGACGCGCGCCGACCTGTACTCGCTCGCCCTGATCGTCGGCTACGCCATCTCCGGCCGCGAGCGCACGCCGCAACTCCGTGGCTTCCAGCCGCACCCCGCGTTCGCCGAACTGTTCCGGAAGCTGGCCGTTCCCGACGAGGCGCAACGCCTCGGCGATCTCCGCGAACTCGCCGCCGCGCTCGCCTCCCTCGTCGCGCTCCCCGCGGTGATCTCGGCTCCCCGTGGCGCGGCCGCCGAGTCGCCGGCCGAAGGCACCGCCGAAGTGGATGTCGGAGAGATCGAAGCGGTCGAGGAACTCTCCGACAGCACCGGCGAGATCGCCGAGTCGGACCTCGAGGCGGTGCCGGAGGTCGAAGCCTCCCCGGACGAGACGGGCGAGATCTCCGCCGCCGAGGTCCACCCGGTGGAGGCGGGCGACGTCGCCGCATCCGCCCCGGTGGAGGACTCGTGGTCCGCGCCTCCACAGCCCGCTCCCCAGCCCCCGCCCGCCCGCCGCGACCTCGGACCCGGCACCGTCAAGCCCGACGAGTCGGACGGCTCCATCGATCCGCGGCTCCTCCGCGCCGCCGTCCGCTCGGATGCCGAGAAGGGGATCGGGGCCAAGGCCAAGGCGGTCGACCTGCTGCGCCGCGACGCCGCACGGGGCGATGCGCGCGCCCAGAAACTGCTCATGGACGCCTCGGCCCGGATGCCCGCGCGCCCGTCGGCGGCACCGCCGGCTCCGGCCGTCACGACGCCCGCGGCGGCGCCCGCGCCGCAGGCTTCCCACCCCGCGGCGCGCAGGACGCTGCTCGGCGTGGCTTCCGCACCGCCTCCGTCCCCCTCCGCTCCCGTCGCTCGTCCCTCCGCGTCCCCGATGCCGCCCCGCACGGTGCTCGGCATGCCGTCGCCCGTGGGAGCGCCGCCCGTCGCAGCGCCTGCGGCTCCGAGCGTTCCTCCGGGGTACGGGCCGCCGCCCGTCGCAGCGCCTGCGGCTCCGAGCGTTCCGCCGGGGTACGGGCCGCCGCCCGTTGGGGCGCCTGCGGCTCCGAGCGTTCCTCCGGGGTACGGACCGCCGCCTGTCGCGGCGCCTGGGGCTCCGAGCGTTCCGCCGGGGTACGGGCCGCCACCGCCGCAAGCGGCGCCGCCCGGCCCGGGCATTCCTCCCGGATACGCCCCGCGGCCTGGAACGGGTGGTCCCGCGGTCGGCCACGGCTTCCCGGGGAGTCCGGCACCCTATCCGGCGCCTGCGGCGCCGCCGCCGGCGGTGGCGCTCCCGATGCCCGTGCCCTCGACGCAGACCCTGCCGACGTCGCAGGTCCCGACGTCGCAGGTTCCGGTGCTTCCGGGTCCCGCGGTTTCCGCGCCGACGGTGCCGGTGGTGACGCCGCTTCCGGTGACCCCGGCGGCGCGCGTTTCCGCCGCGCCACCCGCGTCCGGATGGCCGCCGGGTTTCCAGGGACCGGCGCCCGCGCGGTCCGTTCCGCCGGCCGCGCCGGCGCCTCCTGGGCCGGCGAGCGTGCCGCCCCGGGTGACGGGACCCGTGCCGCTCGAGATCCCGTCCTCGGTCGTCGGTCCGGATCTGGTGGTCCGGGGCGGTCCGGCGAAGAAGCCGGTGGTGACGATGGAGCCCGAGGACCCGGAGTCGCAGACGGGCCGGGCCGAGCCGGCGGTGCAGGGACCGCTGCCGGTGATGGTGCGCAAGGTGCCGCGGCCGGTGGAGGACGAGCAGGACCTGCCGCCGACCGAGGCCTGGACGCCGAAGCGGGAGGAGGAGCCGGCGCCGAAGCCGCAGCGTCGGGGCGCCTTTGCCCCGAGCGCGCCGTTGTTCGACGACAGCTACAAGCAGACCGGTTCCGAGGTGTTCGACGAGCAGCAGCTGGCGCAGCCGCCGGACCGGTCGATGGACCTGATCTGGTGGTCGCTCGCCATCGCCGGAGCGCTCGTGCTCGTGGCGCTGCTGATCACGTTCAAGTGAAGCGGGCCGGGGTCGTGCGCGCTGGCGGCGGTTCGGTCCCCTCGCGGCCCGTGCACCCGGACCGGTCGTCGTCGTTCACGGCCAGACCGGCAGCGGCCCCGGCCGGTCGCGAGGTGGCGGTCGATAATCTCGCCGGGTATCCGGTGGGACTAGCCCAAGACCTTGTCCAGGAGTTCGGCGACCTTGGTCTTCGGGATCAGACCGACCGATTGCGCCGCGACCTTGCCGTTCTTGAAGACCAGCAGCGTCGGAACGCCGCGGATCTGGTACGTCGTGGCGGTCTGGGGGCACTGGTCGACATCGACCTTCCCGACCTTGACGCGACCGGCATACGTGCCGGCGATCTCCTCGACGATCGGGGCGAGGGCGCGGCAGGGACCGCACCAGGTCGCGGTGAAGTCCACGAGCACCGGAACGGTCGCCTGGACGACCTCGGCGTCGAAGTCCGCGTCGGTGAAGTGAAGCACCTTGCTTGCGTCTGCCATGGCGACCTTCCTTTCGATCGAACGACGACGGCGAAAGTAGGGCCGCGGCCGGGCGTTGTCAACGCCGTTCGGCGTCCGCCGGCGTCCGGCGCCGTCGCCTCTCCGGTCGTCTTTGCGGCCGTCGCCGCCGCGCTCGCCGCGCCCGCGGCG
>JAAZOP010000277.1 GCA_012797735.1 Myxococcales bacterium | reverse complement strand
CGCCGCGGGCGGCGGTGCCGGGGGTCGGGCGGTCGCCGGCGCCGGCGCGGCGGCGGGGGGCGGGATCGAGGCGCGGTCGGCCTTGACGAAGCGGACCCGCGGGGCCTCGACGTCGCCCGTCACCTCTCCGTCGGCGTGCAGGCGGACCTCGGTCTCGGCCCGGATCACGCCGGACAGCCGGCCGAAGACCTCGATGTCCAGCGCCTGGATGAACCCCTCGACGACGGCCCCGGGGGCGACGGTGAGGGTCCCGCGTACGAAGACGCGCCCGCGTACCGACCCCTCCACGCGCAATGCGCCGGCCGCATCGATATCGCCGACGATCGTCAGCCCGGAAGCGACCACGAACGGCTGTGTCTCGTCCCGCATCGTTCCCGACTCTCGCAGCGCGTTTACCTTGTCGCGACGGGGGTGTCAATCGGGGCGGGTTGGCCGGCCGGCCGGTTGCAGCAACTTGCCGCCGCCCGCGGGTCTGCTACGATGAACTCCGGTCCGGGCCCGGGGGGTCCGGGCCGGGGAGGAACGTCATGAGCAGTGCGCGTCGGCTCGCTCTGTGCGTTGTTCTCGGGGCTCTGGCGGCCGGGTGCCCCGATCCGGACCCGCTGGCGGACGTGCCGGACTACGGGAGGCCGGACGTTACGGATACATGGCCGGACTACCGGCCCGATACGCCGCCGGACTACCGTCCCGACGCGCCGCCGGACATCTATCCCGACTACCCGGACGTCTGGCCCGACAGTCCAGCCTGCGATCCCGCGACGGGTCGGGGTTGTCCGCCGGGTTCCGAGTGCGTGTGTTCCGATCCGGGGGGATGCTACTGCGTACCGATCACGCCGGTGTGCGATCCGGACGTTCCGTGGTCGTGCCCGGAAGGGTACGAGTGTCTGTGCTACGACGACGGCGAGTGTTTCTGCCAGCCGAGTTCGATCTGGTGCGACCCCGACGACCCGTGGGGTTGTCCGGAGGGGACGACGTGCATCTGCGATGCGGAGGGTTGCCGCTGTCAGCCCGGGGTTCCGGGGTGCGACCCGCGCGACCCGGCGAGCTGTCCGGCCGGGTCGTACTGCCAGTGCACGGCCTACGGCTACTGCTCGTGCATCCCGGTGAGCGGCTGCGATCCGCTCGATGCGGCCGCCTGTCCGGCGGGTCAGTCCTGCTTCTGCGACGGGGACGTGTGTTCGTGCCAGCCGGTCGAGGCCTGCACGATCGGCGATCCGTACTCGTGTCCGCCGGGGGAGTGGTGCGAGTGCACGGCGGGAGGATGCCGGTGCACGAGCGGCGTGTCGGGGTGCGACCCGACGGTGCCGTCTTCTTGTCCGGAGGGGACGTACTGCGCGTGTTCCTCGGAGTCGGGCTGCGAGTGCCTGCCGTACGCCGGTTTCTGCAATCCGGAGGACCCGCGGTCGTGTCCGCCGGGGATGTACTGCACGTGCACGCCGTGGGGGGAGTGCTACTGCGAGGGTGAGGTTCCGCCGGAGCGATGCGACCCGCGGGACCCGTATGCCTGTCCGCGCGGCATGTCGTGCGTCTGCGACCCGACCGGATCGTGTTGGTGCGAGGGGTGGGACGAGGCGGACGCGGGAGGACCGGCGGACGGGGGAACGCCGGTGCCGGTGGACGCGGGGTAGAGCCCGATCTCCGGTTCTTGCTTCTCGGTCAGCGGGGTGAGGAGGCGGTGCGTCCGAGGGCGAGGCGGGCGGCGCCGAGGATGCCGGCGTCGTTGCCGAGGGCGGCGCGATCGAGTCGGATGGTCCCGGGTTCGACGCCGAACAGGCGGTGGCCCAACTCGCGGCGCACGGTCGGTTCGAGGAGGTCGAAGGCTCCCGCGACGCCGCCGCCGAGGAGGACGGTGCGGACGTCGAGGATCTGGATCCAGTCGGCGATGGCGATGCCGAGGGCGAGGCCGGCGGCGTCGTAGACGGCGCGGGCGCGCGCATCGCCGCGGCGGGCGCGGTCGGCGATCGTCTTCGGCGTGTCGGCGAGGATCCGGCGGTCGCGCGGTCGGGGTCGGGCGGGGTCCACGGACCACGCGCGGCGCCAGGCGCCGACAATGCCGGTTGCCGACGCGTAGGCTTCGACGCAACCGCGCGCACCACAGGCGCAGCGGGGACCGTGGGGGTCGACGACGGTATGCCCGAGTTCTCCGGCGCGTCCGGTGTCGCCGTGCCAGACGCGGCCGTCGAGGATCAGGCCGCCGCCGACGCCGGTGCCGAGGGTGGCGAGGAGCAGGTTGCGGGTGCCGCGGCCCGCGCCGCGCCAGTGTTCGCCCAGGGCGTGGAGATTGGCGTCGTTGTCCAGGCGGACGCGGAGGCCGAGGCGCCGGGCGAGGCGGGGTCCGAGCGGTTCGTCGTGCCAGCAGGGGACGTTCGGCGAGGCGTGGACAACGCCGCGACGCGGCGAAATCGCTCCCGGGACGCCCAGGCCGACCGCCCGCACGGGGTGGCGGCCAGCCAGGGACCGGCAGAGTCGTACCAGCGTCTCGAGGATGGCCTCCGAGCCCTCGGCGACGGGGGTGGCGGCGCGGGCGCGTGCGAGAATCTCGCCGTCGGGGGCGACGCGGGCTCCCTTGATGCTGGTCCCCCCGATGTCGATGGCGATGACCGGTGTCCGGCGGGGCATCATGAGGGTCCACCCTAGATCCGGGAGCCTTGTCCGTCCAGGGCGTTGAAGGACGGGGCGGATCCGGGCAGAATGGCGTTCATGACGGCGAGCGGACTCGATACGGTCCGGGAGTGGTTGTGGGCGGGGGACCGGGCGCGAGCCGGGTGGGCGGTGGCGCAACTGCTGCAGGAGGAGCCGAGCGACCTGCATGCGTTCGCGCTGTGCGGTTCCGCGCTGCTGGAACTCGGCCGGCGGGAGGACGGCGTGGCCGCGTTGCGGACCTGTGCCGAGGCGGCGACCGAGACCGGGAACCTGCCGCTCGCCCTGTCCTGCCTGTTCTCGCTGAGCGACGCCGGGGAGGCGGTCGACGAGCTGTTCCGCACCGCGATCGCCGAGTACCACCGGGGCGCGCCGCGCGTGGACCCGAAACTGCGCCTGGCGCCGCCGCTGCCCCGGCCGTTGCCGGAGGTTCCGCCGTCGGTCGAGGCGGCCGAGGCGGCGCGGCTGGCACAGGCGGCGGCCAAGGCGGCGGCCGACCGGTGGGCGTTCGAGCGCTCGACGGCGATCGAGCGTCCCGTGCTGCCGGCGATCCCGTTCCTCGGCAACCTGTCGGCGGAGAGCATGGGCAAGGTGCTGGCGAACGCCGAGGCGGTGGTGTTCGGTCCGGGGACGCGGATCGTCGAGCAGGGGGCGGAGGGGGACGCGCTGTTCCTGATCCTGTGCGGCTGGGCGAAGGTGGTCCGGCAGTCGCGGGCGGGGGAGGAGCAGGTGTTGCGGCGGTTGGCGCCCGGCAGCGTCGTCGGCGAGGTGGCGCTCGTGACGCGCGCCCCCCGCGTGGCCTCGGTGGTTTCCGAGACCGGCGTCCAGGCGCTGCGGCTGCGGCGCGAGGTGGTCGAGGAGCTGGCGGACCGGGAGCCGGCGTTGGCCGACGAACTGGTGGAGTTCTGCCGGCAGAAGATGCTGGCCAACTTGCTCGAAACCTCCCCCGTGTTGCGGCCATTGGGGGAGGTCGAGCGCGAGCGGGTTCTTGGGGATTTCGACCGTCGCGTGCTGCCGGGGGGGGCGGTGCCGATCCGGCAGGGGGAGCCTTCGCCAGGGCTGTTCCTGATCGTGGTCGGTCAGGCCGAGGTGCTGAAGCGGGATGTGGATGGCGGCTCCCTGATCCGACTCGCCGTTCTCGGCCCCGGCGACGTGTTTGGCGAGATGTCCCTGGTGCTCGAAGGTCCCGCCACCGCCACGGTCCAGATGGTGTATGATAGCGCCTTGCTCGTCCTGCCGCGGGAACGGTTCCTGCGGGCGGTGGAGGCCCATCCGGAGTTGCGCGAGGAGTTGGAGCGGGTGGCGAAGGAGCGGGAGGAGGAAACGCGGTCGCTGCTGGGGCAGGCGAGCGTGGCGGCCGACGACATCACGTTGGTGTGAGGCGCGGATGAGCGCAATTCGACTGGATCGGGAACACTATGCCGCCTTCTCGACGCCGCGCGCCGAGGAGAGCCGCCGGATGGTCAAGGGTCGGATCTGGCCCGAGCTGCGGCGGCTGTCCGAGACCCTGACGCCGGGGTTGTCGTTGCTGGCGGGGCACGATCTGCACCCGCATCTTGCCTTCCAGGGAGGGCGGGAGGGCCCGGTCCGCGAAGCCTACACGGCGTTCTCCCCGTCGAAGAAGAAGTTCCGCGACCGCGCGCACTTCACGCTGGCGGTGAGTCGCAGCGGCGTGCATGCCCGCGTCGCGCTGGGGTCCGAGGCGCTGGAGGACCGCGAGCGGTTGGCGCGGCGCATCGAGCGTGAGGGCCCGAACCTCGCCAAGCGTTTCCGTTCGATGGCCGGTCTGCGTTCCTACGTCTCCGACGACGGGAACGGCGGTTCGACCACCGAGATCGCGCTCGACGAGACGTTCTGGCGACAACTCGCCGCCGTTCTCCGGCGTCCCGGCGGGTCGCTCGACATCGGCTTCGGCTGGTCTTCGAGCCGGGCACGCACGCTGGCCCGCATCGAGATCATGACGGCCTTCGAACGCCTGGCGCCGATTTACCGGCTGCTCGACGCCGCGGAATGAGCGCACGGGGGAGCGGGACGCGGCGATGGACCTCGACCTCCAGGCGGTGGGCCGGCGCACGGCACCCCGGCGTTTCGAGTACGACTGGCGCGACTGCGCCCTGTACGCGTTGAGCGTCGGGGCGACGGAGACCGAACTGGACCTGCTCTGGGAGCAGCTCGGGCCCAAGGTCCTGCCGACCTTCATCGTCGTCCCGGCGCTCGACCCCGTGGCGGAAGCGTTCGGGTCGGTGGGCGGAAACGTCGCGGCCCTGGTGCACGGGCAGCAGCGCATCGAGGTCGAGGGCCCGTTGCCGCCGGAGGGGGTGCTGGAGACGGTGGCCTGGGTGGAGGGGGTGTACGACAAGGAGAAGGGCGCACTGATGGTGGTGGCGTCCGAGAGCGCACGGCCGGGCGGGTCGGTGCTGGCGCGCACCTGGTGGCATCTCTACTTCCGCGGGCAGGGAGGGTGGGGTGGCCCACGGGGTCCCGAGGCGCCGGCGAACCTGCCGCCGGAGGGGGAGGCACCGGCGTTCGAGGCGACACACGCCACGTTCCGCACGCAGGCCCTCCTGTACCGGCTCAACGGCGACCTCAACCCGATCCACGCCAGCCCGGAAATCGCGGGGTTTGTCGGGTTCGAGCGGCCGATCCTGCACGGGTTGTGCGTGTTCGGTCATGCGGCGCGGGCGGCGATCGCCTGGGGCGCGGGCGGCGACCCGACGCGGTTGCGGGCGTTCGAGGCGCGGTTCGCGAAGGTGACCTATCCGGGCGACGAGTTGCGGATCGAAGGGTGGCGTGCCGGGGCCCACCTCCTGGTACGGGCCGGCGTTCCGGCGCGCGGCGTGCAGGTGTTGACGCACGGCCGCGCGGAGTTCCGTTGAGGCGCGGGGAGAGGGAGCGCGACGCGATGGTCGGGCGTCGGAAGGGGGGCGAGGCGGCCGTCGGGGCGCCGGTCGAGGCGTGCGACGGCGGGCCGGACGAGGCGATCGGGGAGGCGCCGGCGGAGGTGGCGGACCTGGCGGCGGCGTGCGTCCGCGCCGTGCACCGCGCGCTGGGCGTCGAACTCGACTACGACCCCGATTCGATCCCGCTGCTCGACCACTACCTCACACTGCTTCCGGACCGCCCCCGCGCGCCGACGCGCGAACCGGTGCGCGGCCTGGTCGCGGCCATGACGGGCGCGTATTTCGGCGAGGTGGTGCGGCGGCTGTTCCCCGCTCGCTGGACGCTGGAGCCCGGCCGCGAGGCGCTCGATTGGCGTCTCGAGTTCCGCTACTGCTTCCTGGCGTTCTCGCCGGTCGCGGTCGCCTGGGAGGTGTTGTTGCGTCGCGACGCGCTGGAGGGTGCCGCGGCGTACTTCCTCGAGGAGCCGACGCGGGGCCAGGTGGCGGAACGGCTGGACCGCCTGCCGCGGGTGACAATCGACGACTACTACACCTTCGCGCAGCGACTGGAGACGCTGGTCCTGACGGTGGGCTGGCTGTCCGAACGGGTGCAGCAGTCGGGGCGGTCGCCGAGGCCCATCGAGCCGCGGCGCTACGCCGAGTTCTTCCGCAAGCTCAGAACTCCAGGATGACCTGCGGCTCGTCGGGACCGCTGGCGCCACCACTCGCGGTCAGGCCGAAATAGATCCCGGTCGCCGCACCCCCGGCGACCACGGCGCCGATGATCGTCCAGAACCACCAGGCGGAGACGATCGAGTCGCCGTCTTCGTCACCGCCACCGCCATCACCACCACCATCACCACCACCACCGCCCTGCAGGTCGTCGGGGATCGTGTCGCCGTTCAGGTCGTTCCACGGCGGTGGTGGCGGGGGGGGCGGGCCGACCGCCAGGAGCGGCTGGGCGGCGGTGTCGAGCGCTTGGCGGACGGAGGGGGAGGCGGCGTTGCCGATCTGGGACGGGTCGAGCGGCACTTCGGGGGAGAGGGCGGAGGCGACGACGCGGTCCTGCTGGCGGTCGTAGACCTGGGCGGAGATCATCGAGCTCGAGCCGTCGCCGGGCATGATCCACAGCACGAGCAGGAAGCGGGCGCCGACCTGGTCAGAGATTCCGCGGAACAGGGCGACTTCCCGTCCCGACCCTTCCATCAGCGCGGCGGGCAGATCCGCCACGCCGGCCGGCTGCGCAGGGCCCAGCGCCGTCGCCGCGCCGCCGGGAACCTCCTCCAGGGTCAGTTCGACCTCGACGTTGCCGCGCCGGCGCGGCTGCACGTCCACCAGCTTGCCGGTCGAGACGTAGCCGTCCATCCGGGCCGCGAACACGTGGCGTCCCGGCGGGACGTCCCAGCGATTCGGTGCGGTGCCCTTGCGCAGGCCATCGATCCACACCTCGGCACCCGCCGGCTGCGTGGTGACGTTCACCCGCACCAGCGACCGCGAGCCGATGTCGTCCGCGACGGTGCTGTAGACGTTGAGCACGTCGGGGAACAGCTCCGGATCGGGCATCTGGGTCGGGTCGATCGAAATCGAGTAGCGGAAGAACTCCTCAGTCTGTCCCTCGTCGCCCTGGAGGAACGCGTTGATCGCGAGGTTGACGAGGGACTGGGCGAGGGGCTGGGCGCCGGTGATCAGCGTGAGGGCCGGTTTGGCCTCGTAGATCTCCACGATCCGGCTGAAGCTGGAGGCGGCGGCGTCGAGTTCGAGGTTGGTCATGGCCTGCAGACCGGCCTGCAAGGCCTGGTTCACAGTGTTGGCGTCGTTGAGCAGGGCGAGGTCGGGGTTGGCGGCCGGTGCGGGGCCGGTAGCTCCGAGCGCGGGTTGGACGGCGACAAAGGGCATCGTGTTGTTGATCACCTGGAGCGCCGCCTGCTGGAGGGCGTCGGCGCTGCGCTGCGCTGCCGGGTCCGTGGCCACCGCGACGGCGTAGGCGGGGACCGGCTGGGGTTGCGCGGCGGCGGTGCCGAGTCCGGTTCCGGCCAGGAGCGCCGGCAACAGCCACCGTGCGGTCGTTCCGCCGAACCTGCCGGGCCACCTTGCTCGATTCGCCATTTCCATTCCTCCAGCGTCGTCAGCGCGAGGAGCCGGCGGCTGCGTCGAGCAGCGCGGCGAAGGTCGGATCGGATTCCAACTGCTCCACCAGCTGCTCCACCGCCCGGGCGCGCAGCGTCGCGTCCCCCAGGCCCGCCGGCCAGGTGCCGACCACCGTCTCCGCCACTCCGCGCACGGTTTCGGCCCGGGTCAGCTCGCCCGCGCCGTACCGCGCCACGATGTCGGCGACCGGGTCGACCGCGGTCGGCGCGCTTGCCGGCGTCGCCGCCGCGCCGTCGGTCCCCAACGCCTCGGCGAACCGGCGGGTCGCCCCCGTCTTCCCGGTTTCACCGACAGCAGTGCCCGCGCCGGTCCCTTCGACTTCCGGCGGACCCACAGAACCAGGCACCTTGGGACCGACCTTCATCGGCACCCTCGCCCACGCGCCCCGACCCATCCGCGGGCGCGCCCGGCGCAACCGCAAAGCCTACCAGGGGATGTGCGACCGGTCAAACCCGGCATGGGTCCGCACTCTCCTCTCTCCGCCGGTCAGCGGATGTTCTGGATCACCGCCTTCGAGGTGTCGTGGCGGGCCTTCAGCACGTTGGAGAGGGCGGAGAACCGGCGGTTTTCCTGGGCCAACCCTTCCTGGAGCTGGAGGAACTGCAGATTGAAGTCCTGGCTCTGCTGCTGGAGCCGCCAGTACTCGTCGATCGTGCTCCCGCCGGTCGTCCCGGTCGCATCGCCCGCTCCGGGCCCCTCGGG
>JAAZOP010000276.1 GCA_012797735.1 Myxococcales bacterium | reverse complement strand
CGGCCTGTTGCACCTGCGCGTCGCCGCGGCGCTCGGCGCGGGCCGCCTGCTGGCCACCGACCTGCTCGAAAACCGCCGCGCGGCGGCGCGGCGGAGCGGCGCCGAGGCGGTGTTCGACGGCCGCGACGACGTCCCGCGGCTGGTGCGGGAGGCCAACGGCGGCGCCGGGGCCGACCTGGTCGTGGTCTGCGCCGACGCGCCGGAGGTCTACGCGCAGGCGTTCCGTTCCGTCGAGCGCGGGGGGACGGTCCTCGTGTTCGCCCTTCCGCTCCCCGGGCGGGACGTGCCGTTGCCGATGCACGACCTGTGGCGGGACGGCGTGACGATCACCTCGAGCTACGCCGGTCCGCCCCGCGAAACCGTCGAGGCGCTCGAACTGCTCCGCGCGCGGCGGGTGCGGGTCGACGACCTGATCACCCATCGCCTGCCGCTCGCCGAGACGCCGCGCGGTTTCGCCCTCGTCGCCGACGGCCGCGACTGCATCAAGGTGATCATCCGGCCGCAGGAGTAGCTTCCGGCGGTCGTCCGCCGGGGTCCGCGGCATCGCGACGGGAGCGGGTCGCCGCGGCCGTCCGGTCGTCCGGACGGGCCGTGCGGCGCGGCCGCTACGGCCGCGTGAGGCGGACGTCGAAGGCGCGCGACGAGGGGTAGGCCAGGCGGCTCTCGACGACGAAGTAGTAGCTTCCGGCGCGGGGCGCGACGAAGGTGAACGCGGGGTTCTCCGGGGTGTCCTGGCTGTAGAGGCAGGGGGCGGTCGGGGCGCAGCTTTCCAGGACGCGGAGGACGGCGTCGAGCGATCCGGCCTCGGAGAAGACGATCGAGTCGCCCTCGGCGGCATCGACGCGCAGGATCATCTCCGCGCCGTCGGCGGGGCCGCACGAGGCGTCCGAGAAGTCGAGGTCGTCGGTGAAATCGATGGCGAAGTCGGGGCCGGAGCGGAGGAAAGGCAGCGCGCCGACGATCAGCGGATCGCCGCACACGTTCCCGGGAGGCGGGTCGTCGATCGTGATCGAGTAGCCGCGCGAGGAGGGGTTCGCCAGCGCCGACTCGACGACGAAGTAGTAGGTGCCGCCGGTGGGGGCGGTGAAGGTGAGGCCCGGGTTCTCCGGTTCGGGGCGGTCGCCCAGGCACGGCGCGGCGGGGTCGCAGGAGGCCAGGACGCGGAGGGTCGCGTCGAGCGACCCGGCTTCGCGGAGGCGGACGGTCTCGCCGGCGGCCATCGTCCGCGCGAAGTACGCCTCGGCGCCGTCGGCCGGCGAGCAGCCGGGGCCGGTGAAGCGGACGTCGTCGGTGAACCGCGCGTGGAAGTCGCCGGCGGCGAGCGTCGCCGGCAGGGCGGCGACCGGGATCGGGTCGCCGCAGACGTCGCCGTCGGGGGCTTCCTCCAGGGTGAAATTGAAGCTGCGGCTGGACGGGAAGGCCAGGCGCGCCTCGACGACGAAGTAGTAGGTGCCGCCGGCGGGGGCGGTGAACGCCAGGCCAGGGTCTTCGGGGGCGTCCCGGCTGGCCAGGCACGGCGCGGTCGCCGCGCAGCGGTCCAGCACGCGGAGCACCGCGTCCAGGCTGCCGGTCTCGCGGAGGCGGACGGTCTCGCCGGCCGCCATGGTGCGGGCCAGCACCACCTCCACGCCGTCGGCCGGATGGCAGCCGGGGCCGCTGAAGCGGATGTCGTCGGTGTAGACGGTGGCGATGTCGCCGCCCGAGCGGGTGAACGGCAGCGGGTCGGCCCACAGCGGGTCGGTGCACAGTTCGCCGTCGGGGGCTTCCTCGATCGTGATCTCGTAGGCGCGGGACGACGGCGCGGCGTGCACCGCCTCGACCACGACGTAGTAGTTCCCGTCCGCCGGGGCGGTGAAGGAGAGGCCCGGGTTCTCCGGCTCGTCGCGGTTCGCCAGGCAGCGACCGGCGTCGGAGCACTCGGCCAGCACCCGCAGGACCACATCGATCGATCCGGTCTCGCGGACGCGGATCGTCTCGCCGGCGCGCAGCCAGCGGACGAACACCGCCTCCACGCCGCTGGCGGTGAGGCAGCTCGGGTCGAGGAACTCGTGCTGGTTGTGGAACGCGGCCGGCAGGTCGGTGCCGCGCACCGAGAACGGCAGGGAGCCGACGACCCGGGGCGTGTCGCAGGAGTCTCCGTCGCCGGCGAGGCACGCGGCGGCGCCGGCGGTCGCGCTGCACACCGCCGTCTCGGCCGCGCAGTCGCGTTCGACGGACCACTCCAGGCAGCCCTCGTCGCCGACGGCGCACGCCTCGAGGACGGTGCCGAGGCAACGCCGCTCGCCGAGCGCCGGGCAGGCGTCGGTGCAGGCCGGGGTGCAGCCGGAGGTGTCGAACATGCAGCCGGGGTCGCAGGCCAGTTCGCCGCCGCCGAAGCCGAGGTCGCGGCAGGCGAGGCCGGCGAAATCGGACCCGTCGCACTGTTCGCCGGCGTCGCGCACGCCGTCGCCGCAGGTGGCGGGGGGCGGGCAGCCGGAGATGTCCCACAGGCAGTCGGGGGTGCAACGGAGGGCGCCGGGGAGCCGGCCGAGGTCCTCGCAGGTGACGCCTCGCAGGTCGGCGCCGTCGCACGCCTCGCCGTCCTCGGCGACGTCGTTGCCGCAGACCGGGGCGGCGTCGACGGTCTCGGGCGCGTCGTCCGCCGGGAGGTCGCCGGGCGCGTCGGTGCCGGCGTCCGCCTCCGGACCGTTCTCGTCCGGTCCGGGTTCGTCGGGGGGTGCGTCGAGAAGACCGTCGGCGTCGGGCAGGTCGCTCGCGCGGTCGGCCGCGCCGAGGCCCCCGGTGTCGAGCCCGCAGGCGGCGAGGAGGAGGAGCGGAGCGAGGAGGCGTAGTCGCCGGAATCGCACGGACGACCGATAGCACGGCTCGGGGGTGGAGGCCAGTCGGGGCCGGCCGGGTGGCGCGGGGGGGCGACTTGCCAAGCGGGGACACCGGGGCTAGGTTGGCGGCTCCGGACAGCGTCCGGCGGCGGCGAGGCGGCGACGCCCGGCGGTGCGGGGAGCGCGAGGAGCTGGAGCCGTGAAGGGCATTCTGGCGAAGATCTTTGGGACGAAGCACGACCGCGAGATGAAGCGGATCCGGCCGATCGTCGTGGCGATCAACGAGCTCGAGCCGAAGATGCGGGCGCTCGACGACGCCGCGCTCCGGGCGAAGACGGTGGAGTTCCGCGAGCGGCTGGCGCGCGGGGCGAAGCTGGACGACCTGCTCGTCGAGGCGTTCGCCGTGGCGCGCGAGGCGGGTCGCCGGGCGCTGGAGATGCGCCACTTCGACGTGCAGCTCGTGGGCGGGGTGGTGCTGCACGAGGGTCGGATCGCGGAGATGAAGACCGGCGAGGGGAAGACGCTGGTCGCGACGCTGCCGTTGTACCTCAATGCGCTGGAGGGCAAGGGGGCGCACCTGGTGACGGTCAACGACTACCTGGCGAGCCGCGACGCCGAGTGGATGGGCAAGCTGTATCGGTTCCTGGGGCTGACCGTCGGAGTGATCGTCCACGGCCAGAGCAACCTCGAGAAGAAGCGCGCCTACCGTTGCGACATCACCTACGGGCAGAACAACGAGTTCGGGTTCGACTACCTGCGCGACAACATGAAGTATTCGATCTACGACTACGTCCAGCGCGACCTGCACTACGCGATCGTGGACGAGGTCGACTCGATCCTGATCGACGAGGCGCGGACGCCGCTGATCATCAGCGGGGCGGCGACGGACTCCACGGATCTGTACCGCACGGTGAACGCGATCGTGCCGTTCCTCAAGCGGGACATCCACTACGTGGTGGACGAGAAGGCCCACAACGTGACGCTGACCGACGAGGGGGTCGAGGTCGTCGAGCGGAAGCTGGGGATCGACAACCTGTTCGACCCGGTGAACATCGATTACCTCCACCACGTGAACACGGCGCTCAAGGCGCACACGCTCTACAAGCGCGACGTGAACTATATGGTCACCGAGGAAGGGGAGGTGGTGATCATCGATGAGTTCACCGGGCGGTTGATGCCGGGGCGCCGCTGGTCCGACGGCCTGCACCAGGCGGTCGAGGCGAAGGAGAACGTCAGCGTGCGGGCCGAGAACCGGACGCTGGCGACGATCTCGTTCCAGAACTACTTCCGCCTCTACCGCAAGCTGGCCGGGATGACCGGCACGGCCGACACCGAGGCCGAGGAGTTCCAGAAGATCTACAAGCTGGACGTGGTCGTCATCCCGACGAACAAGCCGCTGGTGCGGATCGATGCGCAGGACGTGGTGTACAAGACCGAGCGCGAGAAGTTCACGGCGGTGGTGGAGGAGATCCTGGATTGCCACCAGCGGGGCCAGCCGGTGCTGGTCGGCACCACGTCGGTGGAGAAGTCCGAGGCGATCAGCCGGATCCTGAAGAAGAAGGGGATCGAGCACAACGTGCTGAACGCCAAGCAGCACCGGCAGGAGGCGTTCGTCGTGGCGCAGGCCGGCCGCAAGGGCGCCGTGACGATCGCGACCAACATGGCCGGTCGCGGCACCGACATCGTGCTCGGCGGCAACCCCGAGATGCTCGCCAGGCAGAAGGCCGATCCCGAGGAGCAGCCGGAGGAGTACCGGAAGTACCTGGAGGAGTTCAAGCGGATCCACGAGGAGGAGCGCCGGCACGTGATCTCGGTCGGCGGCCTGCACATCCTCGGGACCGAACGGCACGAGAGCCGGCGCATCGACAACCAGCTCCGCGGCCGCTCCGGCCGGCAGGGCGACCCCGGCACCGCGCGCTTCTACCTGTCGCTGGAGGACGACCTGCTGCGGATCTTCGGCGCCGAGCGGATGAGCGGGTGGCTGGATCGGCTGGGGATGGAGGAAGGCGTCCCGATCGAGCACCGGTACCTGACCAAGGCGATCGAGAACGCGCAGAAGAAGGTCGAGGCGCGCAACTTCGACATCCGCAAGAACCTCCTCGAGTACGACGACGTGATGAACCAGCAGCGCAAGACGGTCTACGCGCTGCGCCGCCAGGTGCTCGAGGGCACCTATCACCCCGTCGCCATCTCGGAGAGCGAGGACGCGGTGGCGCAGGCCGCCGACTTCGAGATCCGGCTCGACGAGCGGCTGGCGAACTGGGTCAAGCCGATCCTCGAAGCGCTCGTGCGCGCCTACGGCCGCGGCGCCGCCCCCGACGCCGCCCCGCTCCCCGAAGAGGAGATCGAGAAGGGCGCCGGGCCGCTGCCGATCGACAAGATCAAGTGGCTCGACGTCGCCCGCCTCGAACAGGAGGTCTACTACCACTTCGGCTGCCGCGTGCCGCTCGAGGAGTTCCAGCTCGACGCCCCCGGCGCCCTCGCCCGCCTGCAGCAGGAGGTCCCCCTCTCGCTGTCCGCCCAGCGCGAACGGCTGCTCGACATCAGCGACCAGATCGTGATGGCGCTGGTCGATGACACCTGTCCCGAGAAGAGCAACGACGAGGAATGGGACCTGGCCGGTCTCGCCCAGATGGCCAACGAGCACTTCAACCTCAAGCCGCCGCTGACGAGCGACGAACTGCGGGCGCTGGGATCCCGGTCGGCGATCGAGAAGGCGATCTTCGACCGCGTCGTGCAGGCGATCGAGGCCAAGGAGCGCGAGCTCAGTCCCGGGCTGTTCCTGCGCGTCTTCCGCCTGTTCTTCATCGAGGAGATCGACAAGCAATGGATCGATCACCTCGAGAACATGGACCACCTGCGCCACGGCATCGGCCTGCGCGGCTACGGCCATCGCGACCCGAAGCAGGAGTACAAGAAGGAAGGCTACGCCATGTTCGTGGCCACGATGGGCTCCACCCAGACCAACGTCCTCAAGAAGCTGTTCCGCGTCCAGGTGCAGCGCAAGGAGGATGTCGACAAGATGGTGCCCCGGACGCGACGCAGGGTGGTCGAAGGGCGGGGCGGCGAGGCGCGGCAGACCGGCGCGGCGCAGCAGGCCCGCGGGGCCAACCTCCGCGCCGGTCCCAAGGTCGGCCGCAACGACCCCTGCCCCTGCGGTTCGGGCAAGAAGTACAAGAAGTGCTGCATGGCCAAGGAGGAGGGGGCACAGGTCAACTGATCCGCGGCCGCGCGGTCCGCCTCGTGCGACGGCCGCCCGCTCCGCCGCATCGGCCTTGCCCCGGTCGCGTCCCCGCGGCCCGGCGTTCCGCCCGCCCGCTCCGCGGTTCGCCTGCCGTCCCCCGAGGTTCTCCGGCACAACTCGGCACGGTTGCCGGTCCTGCCGGACGGCCGGGTCGCGGAAGCCGGAGGGTCGCGCCCCTGGCGATCCCGGAACCTCCCGTCAATTCTCAGGTTGCCGGCGGGGAAGGGGTTGGCCCGCCGGTTGCAAAGGTCGCCGGTGCTCGCCCTGGAAGCGAGCGGCCGCCCGGATGGACCGGGTGACCGAGAAGGAACGAAAGGGAGGAGAGGAAGATGAAGTTCTCGGAGTGTAGGGTCGCGAAGTGGGTCGCCTTGCCGCTGGCGTGGATGGCGCTGGCGGCCTGCAACGAGGACACGACGGAGCCTCCGATCACGCACCATTCGATCGCGTGCGAGGCGGACGGCGACTGCGGGCCGGGGATGCGGTGCAATCTCGAATACTGCGGGAGGGATCCCGGGGGCGCCGAGTTCTGCGTGAGCGGCGGCGTGTGCGAGGTCGTCGGCGGCGGGTGCGCCGAGGACACGGACTGCGGCCCCGGGATGACCTGCGAGCTGTTCCGCTGCGACCCGGCCACGGGCACCGACGAGCGGTGCTACGCGGGCGGCGTCTGCGTCCCCTCGACCGGCGGCTGCACGACCGATGCGGACTGCGGTCCCGGATTCGTCTGCGACGCGGTGTACTGCGGCGCCGAGCGCGGGGCGGACGAGTACTGCCTCGGCGGCGGCGTCTGCGTGCCGGCCGGCGGCGAGTGCACCGCCGACACCGACTGCGCGGAGGGCTACCACTGCGAGATGGTCCGCGAGTGCGCGGACGTGGCCTGCGAGGGGACCGACTGTCCCGAGCCGCGCTGCTTCGGCGG
>JAAZOP010000275.1 GCA_012797735.1 Myxococcales bacterium | reverse complement strand
GGTCGGACGTGCTGGCCGAGGAGGCCGAGCGGCGGGCGGCGGAGGCCGGGGCGGCGGGTGCGCCGGCGCCGGCCGGGTCGGCGGACGAGGAGATCACCAAGGTCGACGTCGTGCTCGGCGAAGCGGAGCCGAAGGTGATCGTCGACACCTCGCAGCCGGGCCCAGCGGCGGAGCCTGGGCGGCCCGTGCCGGCGGTTCCTCCGGAGTCGCGGGGGTTCGGCGGCCTCGCCTGGGTCGTGGTGCTGGCGGTGCTGGTCATCGCCGGCGGCATCTACCTGATCGTGCGCCCTCGCGGCGCGAAGCCCTCCGGCGCCGATGCCGGGATCCATCTGGCGCAGGCGATGGACTACGCCGTGGCCGCGGTGGACGCCGGCGTCGCGCCCGGCGAGCCCGATGCGTGGGCGGCGGAGCCGGAGGGATGGGCGGCGGAGCCGGAAGCGCGGGACGGGGAGCCCGACGCCGCGGCGCCGCCCGAGCCCGACGCGGCGCCGCTCGCGCCGGAAACGGCGCCACCGGTGGCGGCGGACGCGGCGGCGGCCTCGCCGCAGGACGTTGCTCCGTCCGCGGTCGAGACGGCGGACTGCGGCGACCTGCTGAAGCAGGCGCGCGACCTGTGGCGGCAGCGGAAGCGGGACGATGCGTTCGACCGGCTGCGCGCCGCGATGGCCTGCGACCCGACGTCGGTCGCCGCCGCCCTGCAGTGGGGCCGCTGGGTCAGCGACACCACGCTGTTCCGCGACCCCGCCGCCTGCGCCGCCGGCGCCCGGGCCATCGGCCCGTTCGCCGACGCCAATCCGACACACGGCGAGCTGTGGTTCCACTACACCAACCTGCTGTACGGCTCGGGCGACCGCGAGGCCGGCGACGCGGCGAAGGAGCGCTGCCTGGCGATTCGGCCGCGCAACGAGTACTCGGCGAGCTGCGCCTACCTGCCCCAGTAGTCTCAGAGATCGACCAGCTCCGCCGACTCGACCTCGACGCCGAACACCCGCGTTCCGACCCGCACGAACTGCTCCGGGCGGTCGGTGACGAAGAAACGGGCGGCGCCACGGCGGCTCTCCCGCGCCAGTTCGCGCGCCCGCAGCACCGCGACGACCTCGCGCGCCGCGGCGTCGGCCGAGCTGATCGTCGCGACGGGATGCGAGGAGAGCGACCCGAGCACCTCCTCGATCAGCGGGCGGAGGACCGGGTAGTGGGTGCAGCCGAGCACCAGCGCATCGATCCCGCGCTCGCACAACGGCGTGAGGTACCGTTCGACGGCCAGCCGCGGCACCTCCCCCTCCAGCCATCCCTCCTCGACCAGCGGCACGAGCAGCGGCGCCGGCTGGCCCAGCACCTCGCAGCGCGTGGAGGCGGTGCCGAGCGCCCGTTCGTAGGCCCCGCTGCGGATGGTTCCCTCGGTGCCGATCACGCCGATGCGGCCCGTCCGCGACACTTCCACCGCCGCCCGCGCGCTCGGTTCGATCACCCCCACCACCGGCAGGTCGAACTCGACGCGCAGGATGTCCAGCGCCACGGCCGAAACCGTGTTGCAGGCCACCACGAGCAGCTTGAGCCCCCGCGCGGCGAGGAATCGCGTGCATTGCCGCGCGTAGCGCACCACCGTGTCCGGACCGCGCCCGCCGTACGGCACGCGGGCGGTGTCGCCGAGATACAGGATCTCCTCGCCCGGCAGCGCGTCGCGCAGCGCGCGCACCACCGTCAGGCCGCCGATGCCGGAATCGAACACCCCGATCGGCAGGTCCAGGCGCGGGGTCGTCTTCCTGGAAGTTCTGGGCACGCGGGCCTTCCTCCGGGTGCATGCCTGTAGCACGGCGGACCGCAACGGCACAACCGCGCCGCGGACACGGCGTCGCGGGGGATGGTCGAGGGACCGCTGCGGATCGAGGCAGGTGCGGAGCTTCTCGCCGCGGGACGGGCCGCGCAGCGCCGGCGGGTCGAGGGCCGGGACGCCGGCCGGGGGAGGGGCGCACCGCGCCGTCACGCGAGGAGTCGGGTCCACCGGCGGAGCGATGGGCCGGCCGGTTGACAGCGGTCGCCGGAACCTCGACAGTCGGGACGCGGGCGCGGCGAACGGGCCGCCGGCGAGGGCGGACGCACCGGCGCCGCGGGAGGGAAACGCGATGGACAGGGCACCGACGGGAGTCCGGAACCGCTGGAGCGCCGGCGCGGCGCTCCTG
>JAAZOP010000274.1 GCA_012797735.1 Myxococcales bacterium | reverse complement strand
GACCCCGAACGGCCGGCGCCGTGGTCGACCGCCGTCCTGGTGCGGCTCGCCGGCCACCCCGCCGGCGCCGACGCCCTCGCGGCGGTCATCCCGTTCCTCGCCGACGCGAACCCGCGGGTGCAGGTCGAGGCGGCAGAGGCGGTCGAGGCCGCCGACCTGCCCGCGCTGCGCGCCGCCCTGGAGCGCCTGGCACGGCAGCAACCGGCGGCGCCCTGGTGGGAAGCCGTCGTCACGCTGCTCGAGGCGCGGGACGAGCCCGGGGTCGGCCGGATCCTGGCCGGGCTGTGCGAACGGCTGGCGTCCCCCGCCGCGCTCGCCGCGGCGCTCGAAGCGCTCCCCTGGGTGGTGGAGCCGGACGAGCGGGCGCTGGCGCGGCGGGTGGTCGAGCGGTTCCGCGGGGACACCCGCGCCGTGCCGGACGCCGAGACCGACGAGGGTCCGCTGACCTTGGCGTTGGTGGCGGCCGAGGTGTCGGAGCAGTTGCGGGAAGGAGCGGGCGGCGGGCGGCATGGCGACGTCTGAGGCCAAGGCCCCGTCCGGGCAGCGACCGAGCGACGAGAGCACGCCCGAATTCCGGGAGTGGCTCGCGGCGGCGTACGACACCGACGTCCACGAGCAGTGGCTCAAGCCGTTTTCCGATCTGGTGGCGAAGCGGTTCGAGCCGCCCGGCCGCGGCATGGTGCTCGAGGTCGGCTGCGCCACCGGCCGCAGCACGGAGCGGCTGCTCGAGTCGCTGGGCGGCAAGACGCGCCTGGTGGCCCAGGAGGGCCGCGGCTTCCTGCTCGACTTGGCCCGCGCGCGCCTCGCCGACCACGTCGGCTCCCGGCTGTTCTTCAACAGCGACCCGCTGCCCCGGCTGCGCTACGACGAGAAGGTCTTCTCCGCCGTCGTCTCCAACTACGGCTGGTGGGACCGCGAGGACCGCGACGAGCTGCTCCGCGAGATGATCCGCGTCCTCGACGACGACGGCCTCGTCGTCCTCACCGCGCCGCTCGCCGGCACGTTCGGCGAACTGGTCGATCTCGCCCGCGAAGTGGCGGTCAAGCTCGACCTGGTGTCCAAGCTCGAGCCGCGGGTCGAGGCGTTGGAGCGGATGTTCCTGACGTCCGAAGAATGGGAAGAGATGGTGCGCGGGGTCGGGTTCGAGCGGATCCGGGTCGACTGCACCGAGATCGAGCGGCGGTTCGCGTCGTCCCGCGAACTGTTCGCCGCGACGCTGACCCAGGCGATCTGGGACGGATTGTGGCGCCGCGCCCTCGGCGACGAGGCCGAACGGGTGTTGTGGCACGTGCGCCAGATGATCGATGCCTACTGGGCCGACTCCTCCTTCCCGCTGACGGTGGCCGCCGGCTGTCTCACGGCGCACCGGCCCCGCGGTTTCGTGGTGCACAAGCCGGCGGCCGCGCCCAGGGGCGACGTGGCGATCCCCGTGGTGCTGGACGGCGAGTCCCAGTCCGATCGCGAACCCGAGCGGCCGGTCTCGTCCCCACCGGCCGCGCCCGACGGTTACATCGCCTCCGGTGACGCGATCGCCGCCGAACTGCTGGGGTTGCCGGCCGACGCCGCTGCCGAGGAGTCGATCCCCGAGGTCGAGGCCGACTCGACGGCGACCCAGACCGGCGAACCGGAGTCGATCGAAGCCGAACCGATCGAACCCGAACCGCTCGAACCCGAGCCGATCGAACCCGAGCCGATCGAACCCGAGCCGCTCGAGGAATCGCCCTCGGCCATCCTGTCGGCCCTCGACGAACCCGAACCCTACGTGCCCGACGCAGGGGACCTGCACGGCCCGAACGGTGAGTCGGGCGGCCCACAGGCCCCGGGACCGTACGACCCCGGCATCCTCGACCTCGGCGCGCCGGGGCGTCCGTCGGCGCCGCCCGTCGCCCCCATCCCGCTCGAACGGCCCCAGGCGGCCCCCGTCGCCCCCGTCCCGCTCGGACGACCTCGGATCCATCCCCTCCGGCCGCTCGACCTGGACACGCTCGCGGCGGAGCCGGAGGAACTGCTGCCGGACGACTGGGACGAGGACGCGCCGAAGCGCCGCTGACGGTCCGCTTCCCGGCGCAACGGTTCGCCTCCGCAGCGCGATGCCGCGCCGCCAGGAGGAACCACATGGCCGCCAAGCACTACGAGAGCGTCGAGCCCACGAGTCCGGACGACTGGTACTGGTGCCTGCACTGCAACCGCTTCTTCCAGGCGCGGTCGCTGCGCGTCGATTCCCTGGGGAACCGGCAGGGCTGTCCCTTCTGCCATGCCGCCGGCCTGGGCGTCGACATCTGGCCCTGGGACGCGTTCCGGAGACGGAACTGGCCGCGCAGCACGTCCAGGCTGCGCCACGGGCTCATCCGGCGCTGACGAGGAACGGGCGCCGGGCGAGTGGCTGGGCCGACGAAGCGGGTCAGCCGGCGGCGGGGGTCGAGGGTTTCGGCGCGGGGGCCGTGGTCCGGGCGGCACCCGGCGGCAGGGCGGCGGGTCCGAGCTTGGCCTTGACGGCCTCGACGACATCGATCCCGAGGGTGGCCTTGAGCTGCTCGGCGAAGACGAGCAATCGGGCGGCGACGGGGGTGTCGTCCTTGCCGTCGCCGCCGACGCCGAGCAGGGTCAGGCGGTGGATATCGACGTTGTCGATCGTGGAGAGCACGGTGCGGGTGAGGCCGCCGAGCTTCTGCATCAGGAACACGTCGCGGGCGTTGCCGCCGGCCTGGCGCCAGGCGGCGATGGTTTCGGAGAGCGCGGTGGCCTGCGCGCGTCCCTGCTCGACGATGCGGGCCGCCTCGCCCTTGGCCTTCGCCTCGGCGCCGGCGCAGGCGGCGGCGGCGGGGGCGATCACGTCGGCCTGGAGCTGGCGGCGGACCTGCTCGACGCGCGCCGTCTGGACTTCGATCTCGGCCTGGGCCTTGGCGATCGCGGCGGCGATCTGGCCGCGCGACTCGGCGACCATCGCGTCCTTCTTCGTCAGCGCGTCGGCGATCCGCCGCTCGGTCTCGGCACGCGCCGTCCGGATCTCGGCATCGATCCGGGCCAGCTCGGTGTCCTGCCGGTTCTCGGCGTCGCGCACGGTCGAGGCGGCGCGGGCGCGGGCCTCGGCGACGAGCGCGTCGCGCTTGATCTCGGCGGTCTTGATGCGGCCGATCGAGTCGAGGTAGCCGACCTCGTCGGTGACGTTCTGGATCTTGAGGGTGTCGAGGACCAGACCGAGCTTGGTCAGGTCGTGCTCGGCCTCCTCCACCAGCATCTGGCTGAACTTGATCTTGTCCTCGTTGACCTCCTCGGGGGTCATCTTCGCCAGCACGCCGCGCAGGTTCCCCTCCAGCGTGTCCTTGGCGATCGTCATGATCTCCTCGCGGCGCTTGCCGAGCAGCCGCTCGATGGCGTTGTCGAGCATCGGCTCCTCGCCGGCGACCTTGACGTTGGCGACGCCCTGCACGGTGAGGGGGATGCCGCCCTTGGAGAAGGCGCCGCGCACCGAGACATCGATGCTCATGTTGGTGAGGTCCATGCGGTCGACCGTCTCGAGGAGCGGGATGCGGAACTTGCGGCCGCCCTTGATCGTCCTGTAGCCGACGAGGCGGCCGTCGGCGGCGCGGTGCCGGCCGCCCGAGAAGATCAGGACCTCGTTCGGCTCGCAGATCTTGAGGATCCGTTTCAAGAGGGCGGCGAGCAGCAGGAGGCCGAGGAGGCCGACGCCGGCGAGGATGCCGATCGTCTGCCAGTAGCCGAGGACGGCGGGGGTGATGCTGGCGAGGGGGTTCATCGGGCACCTCCCGCGGGCGCCGGCGCGCGGCCGGCGGCGGCCTCCAGGCGACGGCCGAGGATCGCCGGGACGTCCACCCCGGTGGACGCCCGCAGCTCCTCGAGCACGGCGGCGACCATCGCCGGGTAGCCGGAGACGAGGCGCGGCAGGGCGCGGCCGTCGCCGGCGTCGAGCACCTGGACGTCCTCGATCGCGACATGCTGGAGGCGGGCCGCGACGTCGGCGAGGATCTGGTCCAGCTGCTGGATCAGGAAGATCTCCTTGGCGTCGGGGCCGGCGGCGCGCCAGGTGTCGGCGATCAGCTTGAGGGCCTCGCCGACGGCGCGGCCGTTCTCGGCGATCGGCGCGGCCTGCGCGCGCGCCTCGTACTCCTGCTGCGACTTCTTGGCCTCCCAGGGGATGACCACGTCGGCCTGCAGGCGGATCTGCTCGAGCTCCGCGCGGATGCGCTGCAACTCCTGCTCGGCGGTCGCCCGCGCCGCCTCGCCCGCGGCGACGGCCTTCTTCTCCTCCGACTCGGCCTGCGCCTCCAGCTCGGCCCGGATCCGCCGCAGCTCGTTCTGCTTCTGCAGGATCGCCTTCTGCGCCTGCTCCTGGGCCACGTCGCCCAGCGCCTTGGCCGAGGCGGCCTCCTTGTTCGCCTCGTTGCGCGCGTTGCTCTCCGCGATCTCCGCCCGCTTGATCGCCTCGGCGATGCGCACGCGGCCGATCGAATCGAGGTACTCCTTCTCGTCGGAGACGCTCTGGATCTTGAGCGTGTCGACCTGCAACCCGAGCTTCTCCAGGTCCTCCTCGACCTCGTCCGAGATCTCCGCAGCGAACTTCAGCCGGTCCTCGTTCACCTCCTCGGGGGTCATCCGCGCCAGCGTGCCGCGCAGCGCCCCCTCGAGGGTCTCCTTGGCCACGCGCTGGATCTCGGCCCGGTCGCGCCCGAGGAACCGTTCGACCGCGTTCATCACGATCCGCGGGTCGCTCGCCAGCTTGACGTTGGCGATCGCGTGCACCTCGAGCGGAATCGAGTTCTTGGAGTAGGCGTTCTGGACGGCGACGTAGATCGGGATCGTCGTCATGTCCATGAACCCGGCCGTCTCGATCACCGGCACGCGCCAGGCGCGGCCGCCGGCCACGACGCGGTAGCCCACCGACCGGCCGTCCTCGGTGGCGCGGCGCCGGCCGGACAGCACGAGCAGCTTGTTCGGCGGACAGATGATGAGGAAGCGCCGCGTGATCCAGCTGAACAGCATCAGCCCGACCACCGTCGCCGCGGCCACGACGCCCACCGTGACCACCAGCTGCTCCGTGATCTGCAGCACGGCCGGCAGGATCGCCCCGGCCATCCTCCCGATCGCTTGCTCCATCTCGCTCCTCCCGACCGCGGCTCCCGCCGCGCGTTCCACGACACCCCGACCGGCCCGTGCGCCGTCCGACGACGACGCACGCACCTCGGCCCGCTCAACCCGCCGAACCGTCCTCGCCGTCCCGACCGTCCCCCAGCGCGGGCGTCGGTGCTCGCGCCACCAGCAGCTTGTCTCCCCGCACCGCGATCACCAGCGCGCGCTCCCCCCGCGCCAGTTCCTCCCGACCCTCGAGCAGCGCGATCCGGTCCAGCACTTGCCCGCCGAGCTGCAGCCGCACCTTCCCCGCCATCTGCCCGCTCACCGGCAACAGCACCTTCGCTTCCATCCCGACGAGCTGCTCCGGGCTCACCTGGCTCGTCACCGTCTGCTCCCGCAGCCGCTTGAACACCCAGGCCGCGCCGAGCCCCATCGCCAGGCCCGTCGGCACCGCGATCAACGCCGCCGTCATCTCGCTCGCCCCCGCCAGCTCCAGCAGCAGCCCGGTCAGGCCGAAGAACGTCAGGAAGAAGACCCAGAAACGCATCGAAAGGAACAGCAGCCAGAACTCGCCGGGCGCGTGCACCTCCGCGGGATGCGCGTCCGCGCCTCCGTCCGCGTGCGCGCCGGCGTCCCCGCCGGCCTCGGCCGTCGCGTCGGCATCCCCGCCGCCGTCCGCGGCGCCGTGCGCGCCGGCATCGGAATCGCCGCCCGCCAGCAGCGAGAACAGGACGGTGACCGCCCCGATCGCCAGACACACGCCGAAGGCCAGCGTCATGTCCGCCCCTGTAGCACGCCCCCTTGCAGGCGCACAAGCCCGGTCCGCCCCGACCGCACCGACGCCCGACACCGGGCTGCTGCACCAGAGACTTGATTTCCTCGCCGAAAAGTGCGCATGAAGCGCCCGTCCCCGGTGGTCCGAGACACCGGAAGGAGAGGAGGAGCCAAGATGAAGCGATGGATTTCTTTGGTAGTGCTGGCTGCGGCCTTGGGATGCGGACCGGCGCAAGAGCAGACGACGACGCCGACCGGGCCGACGACCACCGAGCCCGGCACCACCGAGCCCGGCACCACCGAGCCCGGCACCACCGAGCCTGGCACCACCGAGCCCGGCACCACCGAGCCCGGCACCACCGAGCCCGGCACCACCGAGCCCGCCCCCACCGAACCGCCGGCGGCTTCCTGAGCCGGGTTCGTCGGTCCCGTCTTTCGCCCTCTCGTTCCGCAGCCAGGCGCTGCGCGACCGTCGTCTCTTCTCGTACCCCGGGATTTCGGTTGATTTCGCGCGGCGCTTCCCCTAAGCACCGCGGACTGAGGGAGGTACGTACCGATGACGCAGTGGCATCGCTATCCCGGTGGCGTCTACAAGTCCCGCGAGGATCTGTTCCAGGAGCTGGAGGAGCGCCGGAAGCGCATCATGGCGCTCGGCGACGCCAAGGTGCTCGAGAAGCGCAAGAAGGCGGGTCAGCTCAACGCACGGGAGCGGCTGGCGCACCTGTTCGACGGGGGCGAGTACACCGAGATCGGCATGCACGTGCGGAACCGGACGGTGCACTTCGGGATGGACAAGGCGAACGTGCCGGCCGAGGGGGTGGTGACGGCGTACGGGAAGGTCAACGGGCGGTACGTGGCGGCGTTCTCGGAGGACTTCTCCTCGATGGCCGGCAGCTTCGGGGAGTTCCACGGGAAGAAGGAGGCGGCCTGCGTCCAGTTCGCGATGGACAAGGGGATGCCGGTGATCGGGCTCAACGATTCGGGCGGGGCCCGACTCCAGGAGGGGATGGACACGCTGGAGTCGTACGGCTGGCTGTTCCACACCCAGGACCTCGCTTCGGGCGTGATCCCGCAGATCGCCGTGCTGCTCGGCCCGTGCCTCGGCGGCCAAGCCTACCACCCGATCATGCAGGACTTCGTCATCCAGTGCCGGAACACCGGGTTCATGGGGATTGCCGGTCCGGCTTTCGTCGAGACGCAGACGGGGGAGAAGATCGGCCTGGAGGAGCTGTCGGGCTGGCAGGCGCACGCGGTCAAGTCGGGGCAGACGCACCTGGTGGCGGAGGACGACAAGCACGCGATCGATCTGGCCAAGACGCTGCTGTCGTTCTTCCCGTCGTGCAACCGGGAGAAGCCGCCGCGGGTGTCGACCGCCGACCCGGAGGATCGCCCGGTCCCGGCGCTGGACACGATGATGCCGGACGAGCCGTTCCGGCCGTTCGACATGTACGAGGTGATCCGGCAGATCGTGGACGAGGGTTTCTTCCTCGAGACGCTGGGCTACCACGCGCGGCACATGATCACCGGGTTCGCGCGCTTCGGCGGCCGGCCGGTGGGGATCGTGGCCAACCAGCCGATGGTCTCGGGCGGGATCCTCGACTGCGACGCCGCGGACAAGGCGGCGCGCTTCATCCGCTTCTGCGACCTGTTCAACATCCCGCTGGTGACGCTGGTCGATTGCCCCGGCTACCTGATCGGCTCGCAGTCCGACTGGGCGGGGATCCTGCGCCACGGCGCGAAGCTGCTCTACGCCTGGTCCGACGCCACCGTGCCGCTGGTTTCGATCGTACTGCGCAAGTCGTACGCCGGCGCGCACTACGGCATGCTCGACAAGACGATCGGCGCCGACCTGGTCTTCGCCTGGCCCACCGCGCGGATCACGATCGTCGGCGCGGCGACCGCGGCCAGCGTGATCTTCGCCAAGGAGATCAAGGAATCGAAGACGCCCGAGGAGACGAAGGCGCAGCGGCTCCAGGAGTACAGCGAGATCTACGAGAACCCGTACGTGGCGGCCGAGCGGATGTGTGTGGACGAGGTGATCTACCCGCGCGACACGCGCAAGATCATCAACCGGTCGCTCGACCTGCTCGCCAACAAGTTCGTCCAGCCCGGCACCTGCCCCTGGAAGGTCTGGCGCAAGTACTCCAACATCAACCTGTAGCGTTCAGCGCCCCCCCGTCGCCCGCACCCGCACCTCGCGGAACCGCTCGCCCGTCGGCCCCGTCACCACCGCCCCGCGGTCCAGGCCGTCCTCGGGCGGCGCGATCCGGAACGGCCGGCACGGGCGGCCCGGCTTGCCGACGCACGGCGGAACCGCCACCCGCGCCGGCGCCGCGTCCCGCACCGGCGCCTTGCCGCAGGCCGGAGCCATGTCGTACGGGAACCCGCGCTCCTCCACCAGCCACGCCGCGAGCGCCTCCGCGTCGGCCCCGCCGTGCAGGCACAGATACCCGTCGAGGAAATCGACCAGGTCGTAGCCCTCGAGCGCCCGGTCGGGCGGCGGCGACCGGCCGAACCAGTCGCGGATCACCGCCAGCGACCGCCGCCGCTGCAACGCCTCGTCGCTCCCCGCCGCGTACAGCGCCCACCCTGTTCCCGCCGCGAGCCACTCGCTGAGCGTCTGCGTCAGCGGCTCCGACGGCCGGCCGAGGTATTCGCCCGACAACGGCAGGTTCCCCAGGTCGGTGGCGATGCCGATCCGGTCGCCGACCGAGTCGAGGTACCACGGGTCGTCACGCGACAGGCACGAGAAGAACGTGGCCCACCCCTCCTGCCACGCCAGGCGCGGGTCGGTGTCGGCCCCCGCGTGCGGCCACCCCGGCACCGGCGTGCTGCTCGGGTAGACCGTCTGCACGAAGTGTCCCAGCTCGTGCGCGATCACCGCCTCGTCGAACTCGTCGCTGTCGTCCGGGCCGCCGAGGAACCACATCTCGCCGCCTTCGAGGTACGAGGTGCCCCACGGCGTGGCCCGGCCGCGCTCCCAGTGGGCGCGGGCCCGCGGCATCGGCGCGGTCCGCTCGAACCCGGCCTCCGCGGCGGCCAGCGCCCGGTTCAGCGTGTCGAAGATCGCGAACGCGCCGGCGTTGTCGGCGGGCGCGATCGACACATCGATCATCCGCCCCGCCGTGGCCGGGAACGGGTCGGTGCGCACGGCGTACACGGCGCCGCCGAAGTCGGCGACGTCCACCGGCCGCGGCTCGTCCGCGCCCGCCACCACCCGCAGCCACACCTCGGCCGTCCCCGGCACCTCGAAGGCGTACCGTCCCTCGTCGTCCGTCGGCGTTCGCGCCACCTCTCCCGCCGCCGTCTCGAGGCGCACCGAGACGCCCGCCGCCGGGACCGGCGACGGCGCGCCGAGACCGCCCGGCGAGATCGGCCGCCGCGCGAAGGTGATCCGGCCCTCCAGCGGACTCGCGGCATCGGAGACGCCGTCCGCCGCATCGCCGGCGCCCGCCTCGTCCGCCGAGACGACGTCCTCGACCGGCACGTCGTCGCCGTCCGGAGCGGCCTCCGCACCGCCGTCGTCGGACTCGGGGACGACGTCGTCCCCGCAACCGCCGACCGCGAGCGCCAGCCACAGCACGACCGTCGTTCGACACCGGAGAACCATCCGCTGCCTCCATGCCCCCGCGCCGCCGCACAGGATGACGGGACGCGGCCGCACGCGCAAGGCGACCGGGGGAAGAACCGCGGAGGGACGGAGAGCGCAGAGAAGGACCTTCCTCGGGACCGCACGAACCGCGGAAGCGCGGAGGAACCCGCCGCGGAACCCTGCGCGGACCTACCGGCATGCCTCGGGATAGTGCCGGCGCAGGAACGCCGGGTTGCGCTCCGCGAACAGCGATGCCGCGGCGGCGTCGGCGGTGCGGATCGCGAGTTGCTCGTGGAAGCACAGCGTCTCCGACGGCGTGTCGATCGCACCGGTCAGGGCCAGGTTGGCGCAGGCGCAGCGGTGGCGGCAGCGCGGAGCGACGGCGCATTCCAGGCACTCCGCGGGCAGCGAGCAGGTGCGCGCGACCAGCGCCGCCACGCGCGGCGGTGCGGGCCAGGGCCAGGTCCAGCGCCCGGCGCGCCGTGGCGAGGGACATGTGCCGGCGGGACTTCGCGCCGCCGTAGCAGTAGCGGCAGCGCAGATTGCAGTCGTGGGTCAGG
>JAAZOP010000273.1 GCA_012797735.1 Myxococcales bacterium | reverse complement strand
TCCCGCAAGGTGCGCAGCCCCTGCACCCCGCTCACCCGCAACACCACCTGGATTGCCTTCCACATCTCCGGCCGCGTCGGACGCCTCGTGATCTGCCAGCCAAGGTCCTCCCCCCTGGGACGATGTCCTGGCCCGTCCACCACCGCCTGTCGCTCGTCCGTTGACAAGCCCCCGGCGGCGCTGCCAGCATCCGGCTCATCGGGGGTTTGCGGGACGCCCGCAGGGGAGGTGGAGCATGCCGACTTGGGGTGAGATCCAGGAATACGTCCGGTCGAAGTACAAGCTGGCCAAGGACGAACCGGAGTGGTTCTCGCTGGTCTGGGCCTACCAGAACGACCGCAGCCAGCTGATCCGCTGCAAGCACTTCAAGGCGTTCGACCAGGACTGGATCGAATTCGCCTCGGCGTGCTGCAAGGAAAACGAGATGTCGCCCCTCGTGGCGCTCAAGAAGAACAACGACTTCGCCGTCGGCTTCATCGCGCTCGACGGGGACATCTACGTCTTCAAGTACACCGTTCCGCTCACCAATCTCGACATCGATGAATTCGAGCTCCCGCTGCACGTGGTCGCCTCGACCGCCGACCAGCTCGAGAGCCAGTTCGCGGCGCAGGACAAGTTCTGAACCACGCGTCCCGCGGTGCACGAGGCCGCGCCGGCCTTTTCCGAACCGGACGAGGAGAGGCGGAGAGTCCGGCGGGAGAGGAGGGGAGACTCCGGGTCCACGTGTCCTGGCGCGTCGCGTCGCCAAGCCGCGCGGCGCCGCGGCGGATCGGGTGCGCTCAGTCGTCGTCGCCGCGCACCGCCTCGGCGATCGGCGTGCGCGCGGCGGCCCGCAGCGCCGGAGCCTGCGCCGCCAGCAGCACCAGCAGCACGCCCGCCGCGGCCACCGCCACCGTCCGCAACGACACGGCGAAGGGGAGGCTCAGCAGGTCCGAGGAGTAGAACGAGATGACGGCGCGGCCGGCGAGGAGTCCCAGCGGGAGACCGACGGCCAGGCCGAGCAGGGCCAGCAGACCGTGTTCCAGCGTCAGCGACCACGCGATGCCGCGTTGCGACTGTCCGAGCGCCCGCCGGGTGGCCAGCTCGCGGCGTCGTTCGAGGATCCCCAGGGTGGCGGTGTTGAACAGCACGGCGGCGGCGAGGACGACCGCCAGCAGGAGCATCACGCCGACGAAGGCCAAGGCCAGCCCCGTCAGGTCGCCGACGACCTCGCGCAGCGACTCGAACCGCTCGGCCCCAACACCACGACCAGCTCGCCGCGGCGCAGTTCGAGGTCCGTGGGGTGCAGCCCGACGGTCCGCACGCCGGTCCCGTAGGTCTTCTCCGCTCCGCACAGCCGGACGAACGTCTCCATCGCCGTCTCCTCCGCAGGGGCGCGGCCATCCTACGCCGGGCGATCCCGGATCGCCAGGAGGCCGAATCCGGGAACGGGGACGCGCCGGCCCGTCGCGAAGGGCCCGACTTCGACTATACTGGCGCGGCGGAAACGGCGCGGGAGGTGGCGATGCGCGGAAGGAAGAAGGTCGGTCGCTGGTCGGCTCTGGTCGCCTGCGGAATGCTGCTCGGGTCGTGCGGGGAGGAGTCCGGCGACGGCCTCCGGCCCGGCATCGGCGAGCTGCGGCTGCCGGCGACGGTCTGTCCCGACGGTCCGACGGTCGAGGGGATCGACGTCTCGCACTGGGAAGGCGACATCAACTGGTCCCGCGTGGCCGCCGCGGGCATCGAGTTCGCCTTCATCAAGGCCACCCAGGGCACGACGATGGTGGATTCGACCTTCGCCGCCAACTGGAGCGGCGCCGCGGCGGCCGGGGTTCCGCGCGGCGCCTACCACTTCTTCTGCCCGGAGATCGATGGAACCACGCAGGCCGATCACTTCCTGCGCACCGTCGGCACGATCGGCCCGGACGACCTGCCGCCCGTCCTCGACGTCGAGGTCTGCGCGACCACGACGTGCGGCTCGAGCTGCGACTGGGAAGGGCTGAGCTGCACGACGATCGTGAACAACATCCGGCGCTGGGTCGATCGCGTCGCCGAGGTCACCGGCCGGACGCCGATGATCTACACGAGCTGGGGCTCCTGGGCCGCCGTCTGCAACTCGACCGCGTTCGCCGACCTTCCCCTGTGGATCGCCAACTACGGCGTCACCTGCCCCCGCCTGCCCGACGCCTGGGCCGACTGGGCGATCTGGCAGTACAGCGAGTCCGGACGGGTCGATGGCGTTCCGGCCGCCGTCGACCTCAACGTGTTCAACGGGGACCGCGCCGCGCTGTACGCCTGGATCGGCGGCTCCGTGCCCACCTGCGGCGACGGCCGCTGCCAGGCCGGCGAGACCTGCGCCTCCTGCCCCGGCGACTGCGGCTCGTGCGCCGCCGACGCGGATGCGGATGCGGACGCCGACGCGGATGCGGATGCGGATGCCGACGCGGATGCGGATGCCGACGCGGATGCGGACGCGGATGCCGACGCGGATGCCGACGCGGATGCCGATGCGGACGCGGACGGCGCTGTCTGTCTGTCGGTTCCGCGCGACGGGCGGGTCGTCGACGAACAGGAGCCGTGCTGGGAGCCGTTCGGGCCCGACCGCTGGGACGACGAATCGCCGGAAGGATGGGCGGGCCACCTGTACTGGGTGCCGCCCTCGACCGGCGTCGCTCCGCAGAACTGGGCCTTCTGGCGCCTGCGCTTCGACGAGGAAGGCGACTACCTCGTGGAGATCTACGCCGACCCCAGCGTCGGCCGGTGGGCCACGCACAGCGCGATCTACGAGGTGACGCATGGCGGCGAGGTCGAGCGGGTCACGGTGGACCAGGCGGCGGCGAGCGGTTGGATCGCGCTGGGCACCTACCACTTCGCGGCGGGGGGCGGACAGTCGGTGCGCCTCGACGACCTGACGGCGTACGCCGGGGACGGGGAGGGGGTCGTGTTCGACGCCGTTCGACTGCGCCGCGCGACGACCCCGCCGGACGACGCCGCGACCGACGGCCCGACCGAGGACGCCGGCGCGGAAACCGGCGGCGACGGTGGTGACGCCGGCGACGCCGGCGGCGTGTGGGTCTACGTCGACGACGGCTGCTCGTGCGCCGTCCCGGCGGGCGGCGGCGCCGCCGCGTGGCTGCCGGCCTGGCTGTTCGTCGCGCTGCTGGTGCGGGGACGCCGGCCTCCGCGGCGGCGATCCGTTGCGCCGGCGGCGCGACCCGCCGTCCCGAGGTGATCCGGCGCGCCGCGCCGGCGGGAGATCGGCGTTCCGGTCAGCGCAGGTCGCCGCCGAAGATCCGTTGTTCCAGGCGGTCGGAGACCTGCGCCACCTGGTAGACCAGCGCCGCCAGGTCCTGGTCGCGCGCCCGCGCAATCGGCAGGAACCCCTGGACCACGATCCGCGGCATGTCGGTCCCGCTCTTCACCAGCGACACGCGCGCGTAGCCCGGGCCGCCGAACCCCGACAGCAGCATCTGCGGGTCGACGACCGCCGTCAGTTCGCCGACGTCCGACTCCACCGCGAGCATCGGCTCTCCCTCGCAGTACGGCTCGGACGACTCCACCACGAAGACCTTCGCCTTCTCCCAGCGGTTGTCCTCCAGCGGCACGTCGACCTCGACCCAGTGCGGTTCGGTCCTCCATTTCGCCCCGAGCATCTCGACCACGGTGCGCAGCCGTTCCGGGACGTCCCCGAGCCGCCCGCGGCTCGCCGCGTCGTCCACGGGGGCGTAGGCCAGCCCCCCCTCGCCCGGGATCGGCGCGTCCGCCAGCAGGTAGCGCCGGATCAGGTCGTCGAGGTCGGTTTCCGTGTCCGCCCGCGACTGGAGGAACTCGACGGCGCGGTCGATCGTCACCGGCCGGCCCCAGCCCACCACCATCGGCCGGCCGCCCAGCGCCTTGCGCCAGGTGCGCGAGCGCGAGCCGACGTAGCACGAGGCGAAGATCATCAGCCGCAGGCCGGGATCGACCCGGTCGGGCTCCAGGTCGTCCGGGACGACGAACCCGCCGTCGCAGGTCTGGACCGAACCGTCCTCGCTGCCGTGCGCGCTCCAGTAGATCCCGGCCGGCACCAGCTTCTCCACCCCCTCGCCCTGGCCCGTCACGGCGTCCAGCAGGTCCTTGCGCGTCGCCTGGGGGTCGACCACCACCGTGTAGCCCGCGTTGCGCAGCACCGCGATATCGTCCTCGATCTCCTTCAGCTCCTTCTCCAGGAACTCCTGGTCGCGCGGGCTGTGGATCCGGAACCCGAACAGGAACAGGAACGCCTTCCCCGTGCCGATGCCGTCGGCGGTCGGCGGATGCACCACGCGCTTGGTCGGGTCGTCCGTGCGCGTCCCCGCGGACCACGTCTTCGGTCCGCCGCGGCGCTCCTGGTCCTTGGCCGCCCACGCCTGCGGCAGCTTCACCTCGGGCGGCTTCTCCTCCTGCCCCTCCGGCTTCTTCCCCTCCGCCTCCGCCGGAGACGACGTCTCCTTGGCGCCGCCGGCCGCCGCAGCGGGCGGCTTCTCCTCCGCACCCGCGGCGCGTCCGCCGTCCGGTTTCGCCGGCGCGTCCGGTGCCGCGCCGAACCGCGGCTTGCCCGGCGCCTCGATTCCGCGCAGCAGCGCCTTGCGCTTCGCGGCGTACTCGAACGCCGTCACTTTCCCCTCGCGCTTCCGCTCCTCGAGCGCCTCCAGTTCCTTGCGGACCGATTCGGGCAGGTCGTCCGCGGGCGGCGGCGTCGCCGCGGCGGCGGCCGGCGTTTCGGGCTTCTTCGCGGCGGCCTGCGGCGTCTTCCGCTCCGCCGCCGGTTTCGGCTTCCGTTCGGACTTCGACCTGGACTTGTCGTCGGCCATCTTCTCGCTCCTCCTCCGTTTCCCGGTGCGGCGGCCGGATGCTACCGGAGTCGCCGGCCGGCGGGCAACCGCAGGTTGCGTGCGCCCCGCGCGGGCGGGACGGTTGCGCGCGGGCGCCGTCGAGCCTATCTTGCCCCCGATGAGCGCCGCGCCGCCGGAGGAGAGGAACGAGCTGGTCGAACGGATCGCCCGCCTGCGCCGCGAACGGCAGGCCGTGATCCTGGCCCACAACTACCAGCTCGGCGAGGTGCAGGACATCGCCGACTTCACCGGCGACTCGCTCGACCTGAGCCGCCGCGCCGCCGCCGCCGACGCCCGCACGATCGTCTTCTGCGGCGTCCGTTTCATGGCCGAGACGGCCAAGATCCTCGCCCCCGACCGCACCGTCCTGCTGCCCGATGCGGAGTCCGGCTGCCCGATGGCCGACATGATCGATGGCGTCCAGCTCCGCCGGCTCAAGGCCGAGCATCCGGGTGCGGCCGTGGTCTGCTACGTCAACAGCACGGCCGAGGTGAAGGCCGAGTGCGACGTGTGCTGCACGTCGGCCAACGCCGCCCGGGTCGTCGCCTCGGTGCCTGCCGACCGCGAGCTGCTGTTCGTCCCCGATCGGTACCTCGGCGGTCACGTGCAGCGCACCAGCGGCCGCCCGATGACGCTCTGGCCCGGCTACTGCCCGACCCACGCGCGGATCCTGCCGGAGCACGTCGAGCGGCGGAGGCGCGAGCATCCCGGGGCCGTCGTCCTCGCCCACCCCGAGTGCCGCGCCGAGGTCACCGCGCTCGCGGACCACGTGCTCTCGACCGGCCAGATGCTCCGCTTCGTCCGCGAGAGCGACGCGACCGCCTTCATCGTCGCCACCGAGGTCGGCATCCTCCATCCTCTCCAGCGCGACAATCCCGGCAAGCGCTTCATCCCCGCCTCGGAACAGGCGATCTGCCCGAACATGAAACGCATCACCCTCGAGAAGGTGTTGTGGGCCCTCGAGGAGATGCAGACCCCGATCGAGATCCCGGAGGAGGTCCGGCGGCGCGCCGAAGCGTCCCTGCGCCGGATGCTCGACGTCGGATGACCGGACCCGCCCCCGCCGTCGACGCCGAGACCGCCGCGCGCTGGTCGCGCCTGCGGGAGGTCCTCCGCGGCCTTCCCGGCGCCGTCGTCGCCTTCTCCGGCGGCGTCGACAGCTCGCTGCTGCTCCTCGCCGCCCGCGAAGCCCTCGGCGACCGCGTTCTCGCCGTCACGGCCCGATCGCCGTTCCAGCCCGCCGGCGAGCCGGACGCGGCGCGCGAGATCGCCGCGCGCCTCGGCGTGCGCTGGCAGCTCCTCCCGACCGACCCGCTCGCCGACCCCGCGCTGCGCCGCAACCCGCCCGAGCGCTGCTACCTCTGCAAGCGCGCCCTGCTGCTGCGGCTGCGGGCCCTGGCCGAGGCGGCCGGCGGTGTCGCGGTGCTCGAGGGGAGCAACGCCGACGACCTCCGCCAGCACCGCCCCGGGCGTCGCGCCGTCCGCGAACTGGGCGCCCGCAGCCCGCTGCTCGAGGTCGGCCTGGTGAAGTCGCAGATCCGGGCCCTCGCCCGCGCCGGCGGTCTTCCCCACTGGGACCGGCCCGCCGAGGCGTGCCTGGCGACCCGGGTGCCGTTCGGCGAGGAACTGACCGTCGAGCGGCTGCGGCGGGTCGAGGCGGCCGAGCGGGCGGTGCGGGCCCGCGGCTTCGCCGTCGTCCGCGTCCGCGACCACGGTGCGCTGGCGCGGGTCGAGGTCGGGGCGGACGAGCTGCCCCGACTGCTCGAGCCGGCCCTGCGCGCCGCGGTCGCCGCCGACCTGCGGGCCGCCGGCTACGCCTGGACCGCGCTCGACCTCGACGGCTACCGGTCCGGCTCGATGGAGCAGGGGAGGGCGGACGACGCCGCGGCGCCGGCCGCCCCGTCGCCGTCCGCCGGGGGCGAGGCGGGCCGGGAAGGGTCGACGCCGTGAGAGGCATCGGACGTCGCGAGGCGCTCGAGTTGCTGGAGCTGGAGGGCCCGGCGGTCCTCGAGCTGTTCGCGCGGGCGAACCGCGTGCGCCACGAGCGGCGCGGGGACGTCGCCGCCCTCTGCTCGATCGTCAACGCCCGCAGCGGCCACTGCGGCGAGGACTGCGCGTTCTGCGCGCAGTCGAACCGGGCGCGGACCGCGATCGAACGCTACCCGCTGATCTCCGGCGACCGCATCGTCGAGGCGGCGCGGGCCGCCGCGGCCTGGGGGGCGACCTGCTTCAGCATCGTCACCGCGGGACGCCGGCCCGGACGGCGCGACCTGGGGGCGATCGCCCGGGCCGTCGAGCGGATCGCGCGGGACCTCCCGGTGCGCCCTTCCGCCTCGCTCGGGCTGCTCGACGCCGCCGATCTGCGCGCGCTGCGCGACGCCGGCCTGCGCCGCTACCACCACAACCTCGAGACGGCCGAGTCGTACTTCCCCGCGATCTGCACCACGCGGCGTTGGGCCGACGGGCTGCGACCGATCGCGGCGGCCCGCCGGGTCGGCCTGTCGACGTGCTGCGGCGGGATCTTCGGGCTGGGCGAGTCGCGGGCGCAGCGCGTCGAGCTGCTCGCGGCCCTGCGCGACCTCGGCGTCGATTCGGTGCCCCTCAACTTCCTCCACGCCGTCCCCGGCACGCGCCTCGAACGCCAGCCGCCGCTCCCGCCGCTCGAGGCGCTCCAGTGCGTGGCGGTCGCCCGCCTGATGCTGCCGGACCGCGAGATCCGCGTCTGCGGCGGGCGCGGCCGCGTGCTGGGGGACTTCCAGTCGTGGGTCTTCGCCGCGGGCGCGGACGGGTTGATGGTCGGCGGCTACCTCACCACCCCGGGCCGCCCCGTCGCGGACGACCTGCGCATGGTCCGCGAGGCGGGGATGCGGCTGCTGGCCGCGCCCAGAGACGGATGATCGGTGCGGGCCGGCGCGTCGCCGTCGGACTGAGCGGCGGCGTCGATTCGTCCGTCGCCGCCGCGCGGCTCCGGGAAGCCGGTGCGGACGTCGTCGGCCTCACGCTCCGCCTGCGGCCCGACGGACCCTCCCTCCCCGGCCGCGGCGCGACCGACGTCGAGGCCGCGCGCGCGGTCGCCGAACGGCTCGGAATCCCGCATCACGTCCTCGACGCCCGGGACGACTTCGACCGTCTCGTCCTGCGCCCCGCGTGGGAGGAGTACGACCGCGGCCGCACCCCGAACCCCTGCCTGCTCTGCAACCGGAGCCTGAAGTTCGGCGTGCTGTGGCGCGCCGCCGCCGCGCTCGGCGCCGAGGCGCTGGCGACCGGCCACTACGCGCG
>JAAZOP010000272.1 GCA_012797735.1 Myxococcales bacterium | reverse complement strand
TCCGGCGCCCGCGCCGGGTCCCGCCCCGGCGCCCGGTCCGCTGCCGGCGGTGGACGGCTGGCGTCGGGATCGGGTCTGACCCTGGTCGCCGGTCGGGCCGCTTCGGGTCCGAGGCGCTCAGGAGTCGATGTTCGACGTTCGGTCGCCGGTGCGAGGGGTTCCGCCGAGGATTCGGAAGGTCGCGGATCAGGTTTCGGAGAACAGGACCTCCACCGGAAGACGCGGGAAGCGTGCCAGCGTCCGGTCGGCGGTGAGGAAGATGTCGCAGCCGGCGACGATCGCCGTTGCCAGGTGGAGGGCGTCCGGGGTCGAGAAGCGGTGTTCGGCCCGGATTCCGACCGCGAGATCGAACACGGCCCGGTCCAGGGGGCGCACGTCGTTCTCGCCCGCCGAGAAGAACCGTTCGTACAGCATCTCGACGGCGCGGGCGCCGGAGCGCCGCGGTCCGACGAGGCACTCGAAACGGACCAACTCGCTGGTCACGACCGCGTCCGTTCCAGCGCGGACTCCGGCGAGGCGCCGTTGCAACCGATCGCGGGTCTCGGCGGTTCCCTCCACGAAGCGCACGACGATGTTGGTGTCGAGAAACAGGCGAGGCATCAGCGATCCGCCCAGGAGTCCCGTTCCTCCCGGATCCGGCGGTCGATCTCGTCGTCGGGCCGGCCGGGACCGTCCACGCGGGGGACATCCAGCAGGTGTCCCGCGGGACCGGGCGGCGGCGCCGGACGGCCGGCCGCCAGCATGGCGACCAGGCGCTCGACGACCGCACGGCTGTCCGGCGGCAACCGTTCGATCAACTCGGCGAGCTGGTCGGCGCTCATCGCCCGTCTCCCGGCCCGGCGTTCCCGGACCCGCATGGACAGGGTAACACGCCCCGACTTCGCTCGCCACGTCCATGGCCCCGGCGCCCGGTCCGGTGCCGGCGGTGGACGGCTGGCGGTCGGGGGGATCGGCGGGGTCGCTATTCGGGGACGGGGCGCAGTTCGACCGTGACGGTCTCGACCGTCTCGCCGACCGCGACCTCGCCGTACCACGGGAAGTGGCCGGGGGCGGCGACCTGGACGCGGTAGGTGCCGGCCTGGAGGTGGATCGGGTTTTCGCCGAGCTGGGCGAGGGTGCCGGCCAGCGACTCGTTGATCGTGACGAGCGCCTCGGCCGGGCCGCCGGCGAAGGCCAGCCCGCCGGGCGGGGGAGGGGGTTGTCGGGGCGCGGTCGGGCACGCCGCGCACCAGAGGAGCGCGGCCGGGATCGCGAGTGCCCCGAGGATTCTTGCGCGTCGCGTCGTCGTCATGGTCGTCCTCGCTAGTCCACCCGGTAGTTGGGTGCTTCCTGGGTGATGATCACGTCGTGCACGTGGCTTTCGCGGAGTCCCTGCGGCGAGATGCGGATGAAGCGGGCGCGTTGCTGGAGTTCGGGGATGGTCTTCGCGCCGACGTAGCCCATGCCGGAGCGGACGCCGCCGCAGAGCTGGTACAGCATGGTGGCCAGGCTGCCGCGGGCCGGCACGCGTCCTTCGATCCCTTCGGGGACGAGCTTGCTTTCCTGGACGTCGCACTGGCCGTAGCGGTCGGCGGAGCCTTCGCGCATCGCGCCGATCGATCCCATGCCGCGGTACTCCTTGTAGGCGCGGCCCTGGTACAGGACGGTCTCGCCGGGCGCCTCGTCGGTGCCCGCGAACAGGGAGCCGATCATCACGGTCTCGGCGCCGGCGGCGAGCGCCTTGGTGATGTCGCCGGAGTGCTTGATGCCGCCGTCGGCGATGACCGGCACGTCGTGCCGGCGCGCCTCGGCGGCGCAGTCGAGCACGGCGGTGAGCTGCGGGACGCCGACGCCGGCGACGATGCGGGTGGTGCAGATCGAGCCCGGTCCGATGCCGACCTTGACCGCGTCCGCGCCCGCTTCGATCAGCGCCCGGGTCGCCTCGCCGGTCGCCACGTTGCCGGCGACGATCTGGGCGTTGGGGTGCTCGGCGCGCGTGTCGCGCAGCGCCCGCAGGACGCCTTCCGAATGGCCGTGGGCGGTATCGATCACGAGCACGTCGCAGCCGGCCGCGACCAGCGCCGCGGCCCGCTCGCCCCGGTCCGGTCCCACCCCGATCGCGGCGCCGACGCGCAGGCGGCCGAGCTGGTCCTTGACGGCGTGCGGGTACATCTCGGCCTTCATCAGGTCCTTGACGGTGATCAGGCCGACCAGCTTCCCCTTGGCATCGACCACCAGCAGCTTCTCGATCCGGTGCATGTGCAGGAGGGCCCGGGCGTCCTCCAGGCCGATCCCCTCCTGGCACGTCACCAGCTCCTTGGTCATGAGCTGGGACACGGGCTGGTCGAGGTTCGTCTCGAAGCGCACGTCGCGGTGCGTGAGGATGCCGACCAGGAAGCCGTCCCGGACCACGGGCAGTCCGGAGAACTCGTGCTGGCGCATCAGCGCCAGCGCCTGCCGGAGCGGCATTTCGGGGTGGACGGTGAGCGGGTCGACGACCATCCCGCCCTCGCTCTTCTTGACCCGCGTCACCTCGCGCACCTGGTAGGCCACCGGGCCGTTCTTGTGGATCACCCCCAGGCCGCCCTCGCGGGCCATGGCGATCGCGGTGCGCGCCTCGGTCACGGTGTCCATCGCCGCGGAGAGCAGGGGGATCCGCAGCGCGATCGACCGCGTGAGCCGCGTCCGCAGCTCGACCTGCGTCGGCAGCACGGCGCTGTAGCCGGGAACGAGCAGCACGTCGTCGAACGTCAGCGCCTGCCGGAAGTCGCTCATCGCCCGCCCTCCCCGCAGCGCCGTCCCGCGCGTCCCCGTTCCAGGGCTTTCAGCGCCGCCTCCGCGGCATCGGCCACGGCGGGGTCGGCGTGCCGGCGGTACGGCTCGACGACCGCCGCGGCGTCGGACTCTCCGAGGTCGCCGAGCGCCTGGAGCGCGGCCGCCAGCATCGCCGGGACGGGGGCCTCGCGCACGATCTCCTCGAGCAGCGATCGCACGTTCGGCGGGCCGGCCGTCCCCAGGGTGCGGATCGCGTCCAGGGCCAGCGCCTGGTCCCCGCGCCGCGCGTCGGGGCGCACCGAGTACTCCACCACGCGGATCACCAGCGGCTTCAGTTCCGGCCAGCAGCGCCGCGCCAGCGCGCCCAGGGCCCGCTGCCGCAGTTCCAGCCGCTCCGTGTGCCGCTCCACCGCCTCGGCCAGCATCCGCCCGGCCGGCTCGTCGCCGCGGGCGTCGAGCGCGACGATCGTGCGTTCGCGGACCATCTCCGCCGGGTCCGCCAGCAGCCGCCGCGCCACGTCGTCGCCCGGCCACGCCTCGACCCCCAGCAACGCCTCGGCCGCCGCCGCCCGCACCAGCGGCCACGGCTCCTCGGCGAACGTCGCGGCCAGCGCCCGCAGTTCCGCGTCCAGCCCGCGCCGTCCGATCGCCGTCGCCGCCGCCTCGCGCACCCCGGGCCACGCATCGGCCAGCAGCGGGGACAGGTCGAGGGTGGGAGGTGCGCCGGCGAGCGCCCGGGCGGCCTCGACGCGCAGTTCGGGCTCCTCCGCCGCCCGCGCCGCGGCCAGCAGCTCCTGGGCGGGGGCGGTCTCGCCCGCCGCCAGCAGCGCTCCGGCCCGCAACACCAGGTGGTACCGCGCCTCGAACGAGCGGGCGGCCGGCAGCGCCGCCGCGACCAGCCGTCCCGCCTCGGCCCGCGCGCCGGGTTCGCCGAGCGGCAGGACGCGGAGCAGATCGACCGCGAGCGTCTCCTTCCCCTGCGCCAGGGCGGTCTCGACCGCCGCCGCGACCTTCGCCGCCGCCTCCGGCGCGCGGGCCAGGATCGCGACGAGCGTGCGCCGCAGGAGCGGCCGGTCGGCCTCGCCCGCGCCGTCCAGCTTCCCGGCGACGGGCTCCAGCGCCTCGGAGCCGCCGGATTCGGCGAGGAGTTCGAGCGCGGCGGTGCGCGCCGCGGGCGGCTCGGCGTCGAGCAGCCGGAGGAGGAGCGGGGTAGCCTCGGCGCCGCGTCGCGCGAGCGCCTCGCGGGCGGCCCGCGCCGCGGGTGCGTTGTCGGAACCGAGCAGGCCGGCGAGCGCCT
>JAAZOP010000271.1 GCA_012797735.1 Myxococcales bacterium | reverse complement strand
GCGGTGCGGCCGGATCCGCCGGTGCGGCGGGGGCCGGCGCCGCCGCCGGTGCGGCGGCCGGGGCCGCAGCGGGTGCGGCGCCGGGGATCGTCAGCCCCTTCTCCTGCGCGATCTTCTCGTACAGGGCGTGCTGGTCGCTCTCGACCAAGCGCGTCAGGAACAGCTTGACCAGGCGTTCGCGCGTGTCGGCGGACGTGACCGTCCGCCACTGCTCGAGGACCTGGGCCAGTTCCGGGACGGAAGCCGCACGACCGGCCAGGGCGACCAGTTCCATCGCCTCGGCCTCCAGGGCACGACGCGTGTGGGCTGTGGCGCGGTCCGCGGACGTGCGCAGAGCCGCATCCTGGCTGCCCGTCAACTTGACGTCCAGGATGAACCAGATCGATGCCCCCAGAGCCAGAATGAGCAGGCCGTAGACGCCGATGATCTTGAGCCGCATGGTATCCCCTTCCACCTCCAGCGAAAAACCCTGCGCAGGTTTCGGGAATCTAGCGTATCATGCGGCCTCGTAGCACGGGGGGTGTCGGGGTGTCAACAGTGGCCGAAGCGAATCGAATCGGGGTGGTGCGAGACGAACTGTTCCTGGATCACGAGGCACCGGGGTACCATCCCGAGTGTCCCGAGCGGCTGTCGGCCATCCTGGGGGCCCTGGACGCTTCCCCCCTGGGACCCCGGATCCGCGCTTTCCCGGCGCGGCCGGCCACGGTAGCGGAACTGGAGCGGGCGCACGACGGGGGGTACGTCCGGCGGGCACTGGAGGTCCTGTCGGAGGGCAGCGGCCACTTCGACCCGGACACCTACTTCTCTCCGGGGTCCCGCGCGGCGGCGCTGGGGGCGGCCGGGGGTTGCCTCGACGCGGCGGGGGCGCTCCTGCGGGGCGAGGTCGGGACCGTCTTCGGGATCGTCCGGCCGCCCGGCCACCACGCCACGCGGCGGGCGGCGATGGGTTTCTGCATCTTCAACAACATCGCCGTGACGACGGCGGGACTGCTGGCCGCCGGCCTGGAGCGGGTTCTGATCTTCGACTTCGACGTGCATCACGGAAACGGGACCCAGGACATCTTCTGGAAAGACCCCCGGGTCCTGTTCGTCTCGTGCCACCTGTGGCCGCACTACCCCGGTTCCGGCCTGCCGATGGAAGTGGGGGAGGGTCCCGGCCGCGGCTACACGATCAACGTGCCGTTCCCCCACGGCACGGGGAATGCGGAGTACCGGGCGGTGTTCGAGGATCTGGTGGAGCCGCTGGCGCAGCGGTTCGAGCCCCAGGCGGTGCTGGTGTCGGCGGGCTACGACGGGCACCGGGACGACCCGCTGGGAGGCCTGGAGCTGGACGAGGACGGATACCGGATGATGGGCGGCCGGCTGCGGCAGATCGCCGATCGGCATGCGGCGGGGCGACTGATGTTCTTCCTGGAGGGGGGCTACAACCTGCGGGCGCTGGCGTCGTCGGTCGTCGCGACGCTGGAGGGGGCGACGGAGGGGGCCGCGGCGGCGGAGGCCGTCGCGCCTGTCCCGGCGTCGGAGCAGCACCCCCGGGCCCGCGAGATTCTCGGGGCGACCGTCGCGGTGGCGCGCCAGTTCTGGCCGGGGATGTGACCCCGGCGGCGAGGTTCGCGATGCGGAGGATGAACGGTTCGTTCCGGCGGCGTCGCACGGCAGCGGTCGCGGCGCTCGCGGTGGCGGTGGGTGGGCTGGCGGCGCGGCCCGCACCGGCGACGCCGCAGCCCGCGTACCTGGCGCAGTTCGTGTTGATCATGGACTGGGTCAACCGGGCCGTGGTCTACGTCCCGCGGCACGACGACGACCGGGCGCTGGCCGGGCTGGCCCATGCGGTGGCGGAGACGCTGGTGGAGCAATCGCAGAAGCTGTCGCCGCCCGCCGCGCTGCGCGACCTGCATCCGCACTTCGTGCTGGTGCTGGAGAACGCCGAGCGGGCGTTCTACTACCTGGCGCAGGGGGACGAGGAGCGGGCGGACCGGCACTTCGCCGTCGTCCGCGACGAGACCCGGATGATGCGCCAGATCCAGCGGGAGATCGGCATCGATATCCCGGAGTTGGCCCTGTAGGGCGCCGCGCGCCGTCCTACTCCCCGCCGGTCCCGGGCAGGACGATCACCGCCACCGAGCGTTCCGGGTCGAGCACTTCCGCCGCGACCTCCCGCAGCCGCTCGGGCGTCACCGCCCGGATCGCCTCCTCGTAGTCCTCGAAGGTCGGCAGCCGGCCGTGGACGTACAGACCCCGGGCCGCCAGGCGATTGCGGTCCGCGACCCGCTGGAGGTCGAGGGCGTACGAGCCGATCAGCAGCTCCTGGGCGTGCGCCAGCCGGTCGGCGGGGAGGCCCTGGTCGGCGAGGCGGTCGAGCATCTCGTCCAGGGCGGTGAGGACCGCCTCGACGTTCCGTTCGTCGCACGCCGCGTGGACCAGCAGCACCCCCTGGCCCACCGGCAGACGCGCCTCGGCGCCGACGTCGTAGGCCAGCCCGCGACCCTCGCGGATCTCCTCCATCAGCAGGCCGGTGTCGCCCGCCAGCGCCTCGACGAGGATCGACACGGCGTGGCGGTCGTCGCTCTCGCCGCCCGGGGAGCGGAACCCGAGCAGCACGTAGGCCTGGGCGAAGTCGCCGTGGACCACCACCTGCCGGCGCGACTCGGGAATCGGGTCGGTCACCGGGTCGGGGGCGCGCAGCGGCGACGAGCGGCGTCGCGGGCCCTCGGGCAGGCGCGCCGCCAGCGTGCGCTCGACGGCCGCCGGATCGATGTCGCCCGAGACGACCACGACGAGGCGGTCCAGCGGGTAGCCGTCGGCCCAGGCGCGGACGACCGCCCGATGGGTCAGGCGGGCCAGGCCGTCGGGGGTGCCCCGCGGGTCGAGGCGGTAGGGGTGGCCGGCGAGCAGGCGCGGGTACAGCTCGTTGGCCGCCACGTAGAACGGGTCGCTCGCCGCCGCCTGGAGGTCGGCCAGCAGCCGGCGCCGCTCGCGTTCGAACTCCTCCGCCGGAAACGCCGGGTCGCGCAGCGCATCGGCCACCAGCGCCAAGCCGCGCAGAGCGTCGGCGGCGGGGAAGGTGGCGGAGATGCCGAGCGTGTCGGCGCCGGCGTACGGCTGCACCGTCGCCGCCATCTCGTCGATCGCCCGGTCGATCTCCTCCGGGGAGGAGGCGCCGGCGCCGCGGACGAGGAGGCGGGCGAGGAGCGCCTGCAACCCTGCCGTCCGTTCGGATTCGAGGAGCTGGCCGCCGGGGAAGAAGGCATCGACCGCGACGAGCGGCGCGCCGGGCTCGGGACGGACGACGAGCCGCGCGCCGCAGGGGAGGGTGGTGTCGAGCGGTTCGCGGGCGGCCGGGGCTTCCGCCTCGTCGCCCAGCCGCTCGCGGATCGCCTGGCGAATCCGCTCCCGCACCCGTTCGAGGTCCGCCTCGTCTTCGTGGTCGTCGCCCGCGGGGAGGACGACGACAGCGCCGAGGAGAGCGGGACGGAGGTAGGCGCGGGCGGCCGCCTGGACTTCCTCGGCGGTGGCGGCGGCGACCAGCGCCTGGAAACGCGCCTCGAAGTCGGGGTCGCCGGTGGCCAGCACGTCGAAGCCGATCCGCTCCGCCACGTCCTCCACCGCCTCGCTGCCGTACAACGCCTCGGCCGCGATCAGCCGCTTGGCCCGCTCCAGGTCGGCGGAGGGGAGCGGCGCCTGCCGGAGCCGGGCCAGGGTGTCGAGGATCGCGTCGAGGGCTGCGTCCCAGCGGTCCGGGGGCGTCGAGGCGATCACGGCGAGGACCGACGCGTCCCGCTCGGGATACTGCGTCACCTCGACGTGCACCGCCAGCTCCCGCGCGCGCACCACGTCGGCCTGGAGCAGGGAGGAGGGACCGTCGCCGAGGACGGTGTCGAGCAGGGCGAGGGGGGCGACGGCGGGGTCGCGGGCCCCGGGGATGCGGAAGCCGAGGCCGACGTAGGCCAGGCCGTTGGATCGGAACTCGACGGCGGTGCGCGGACGACTCTGCGCCGGGAACGGCTGCGGCTCCCGCGCCGGTCGCGCGCCTCCGCCGGGAAGAGTGCCGAGGGTCGCGGCGGCGTCGGCGCTCAGCGCGGCGGGGTCGACGTCGCCCACCGCCACCAGCGTCATCCGCTCGCCGCGGTAGTACCGCTCGTGGAACGCCGCGACGTCGCCGGCCGAGGCGCGGCGGAGCTTGCGCGGGTCGCCGGTCACCGAGCGGCCGTAGCCGTGCCCTTCGAAGGCGAGCGCCACCAGCATGTCGGAGACGTCGGTCCACGGGTCGTCGGCGCGCTGGCGCTCCTCCTGGGTGATGATGCCGGACTCGCGGCGCAGCACGTCGGGCTCGACGGAGAGGGGGCCGAGGGCGTCGGCGAGGACGTCGAGGCCGAGGCGGGCGTGGCGGCTGGGGACCAGGACCTCGTAGACCGTGTGGTCGTGCGAAGTCCACGCCTCGAACGACCCGCCGACCGCCTCGACCGTCGCCACCAGGTCCTGGAAGCGCCGTGACGGGTTCCCCTTGAACAGCAGGTGTTCGAACAGGTGTGCCATGCCGGGGAAGGCCGGCGGATCGTCGGCCGCTCCGGCATCGACCCAGACCTGCAGGGCGACGACGGGGGCCAGGCGCATCGGGCGGACGACGACGGCGAGACCGTTGTCGAGTCGTTCGAGGGTCGCGGTCACGGGCACCTCCGGGGGCGGCGGGGTCTCGGTGGAGCCGGCGGCGGGTCCGGGACGGGGCCCGCAGGCGGCGGCGAGCGTCACGCAAAGCGGCAGGACAGCCCGGCGAAAGCCGCGCCGGGCGCCCGATCGTTCGTGGGGGGCGTGGGGCGGCGGCAACCGATCAGAGCTCCACGTCCTCAGGACCCCGCGGCATGACCTTGAAGCCGAAGAAGTAGGTCACCACGCCGGTCAGGGAGCGGATCGTCGTCCCGGCGCCGGCGCCGGGGATCTCGTACAGGTCGTTGGCGACCTCGATGCCGCCGGCGGTCGGCGCCTCGCCGTAGCGGTTGTAGCCGCCGGTGAGCGTGAGGTTCTGCACGCGGACCAGGCACCCTTCCCACGGCTCGGCGGTCCGCAGGTCGGCCAGGTCGTTCTCGCGGACGTCGGTCGGCGCGGGCGGGAGCGTCTCGCCGATCTTCTGGATGCTGGCATCCACCAGCTCCGTCTCGGTGCCGTCCCGGTCCATCGGGGTGCCGTCGTCGTTGCGCAGGACGAACTCGTCGAGCGTGCCGGAGACCTCGACGATGTCGCCCGGGGCCAGGCGCACGCGCGAGGGGACGACCACCGGGTTGAAGAGCTGGACGCCGCTCCAGGCGCCGCCCCCCGGCTCGGCGATCCAGACGTTGCCGATGTGCCCCCCGCCGTCCTCGTCGTAGGTGTCGACGGCGGTGACGATCGCGTCGCGGATCAGCACGCGGGCGCCGACGCCGGGGTAGTCGGGGTCGGTCACCGTCTGGAGCTGGACGATCGAGTACTCCGTCTCGCCCGCGCCGTCCGTGCGCCGCGACGACGGGGCGTCGCAGGCGGTTGCGGCGAGGCTGGCGGCGAGGAACGGGAGGATGCCGAGGAAGCTGCGTGACATGGTGCCGGGATGCTAGCACGCTCCGGGGGCGGCGGGGAGGGGCCAGGGCCTTGCCATCCGGGGCGAGGTTGGGGGATGCTGCGCGCCCGAGGAAAGGAGCGAGAACGATGGCCACGATCGAGATCCGCCGTTCGCACGCGATGCCGGTCGAGGAGCTGCGCAAGAAGGTCGACCAGATTTCGGGTTCCCTGGAGGCCAAGTATGCGGTGCACGGCCGCTGGCAGGGGGACGAGATGCTGCTGGAGGGCAGCGGGATGACCCGCGGCGTCAAGGGCCGCATCAAGCTCGAGGCGTCGACGGTCCTGATCGAGCTGGACTTGCCGCTCTTGTTGCGGCCGATGAAGGGGCAGGTCGAGGAATCGATCGCGCGGAAGCTGGACAAGGTGCTGGCCGGCGGGTGACCGCCCATCGGGTCCCGCGACGGGCGTCGTCCTGCGATGGACCGTGGCGTGACGGCGGCCGACACGGCTCCCGGTTGACTTGGCCGGCACGATCCCGTATAGCCGCGCGAGGAGCGGGAGGAACGCCGGGGCCGGAACGCGGCCGGCGAGAGGCACCGGCCCCCGCGGTCGTGGAGGCGCGTAGCTCAGTGGGAGAGCACTACCTTGACACGGTAGGGGTCGGCGGTTCAATCCCGCCCGCGCCTACTCCCGAAGGAAGAACGCGATTCGACCATGCGGGCGGAGGCGCCGCCGCCGATCGCAGTGACGTCCAGCCGATGACGGTTCTACCTTCATGACGACGGCAGGTCCGGCTGCACCGGGGCGCACCGTGCGCCAGTGGCTCGAGGCGCGCGGCGCGCTCGGCAAGGACACGGTCGCCGCCGCGCGCGGCGGCGAGCTGCTCGACCTGTTGACCCGTCTCCCCGACGGCGAGGGGCTCGAGCCGGTCTCGGCCTCCGACCCGCGGGCGCTCGAGGTGCTCCGCCACACCACCGCCCACGTGATGGCCGACGCGGTGCAGCGGCTGTTCCCGGGCACCAAGGTGACGATCGGCCCGTCGATCGCCGACGGCTTCTACTACGACTTCGACCGGCCCGACGGGGCGTTCGTCGAGGAGGATCTGCCGCGGATCGAGGAGGAGATGCGGCGGATCGTCGCGGCGGACCTGCCGCTGGAGCGGGTCGAGGTGAGCCGGGCGGAGGCCGAGGCGCTGTTCGAGAAGCTCGGCGAGCCTTACAAGCTCGAGATTCTCCGCGACCTGCCCCCCGACGTGACGATCACGCTCTACCGCCACGGCGAGTGGGTCGATCTCTGTCGCGGGCCGCATGTCCCCTCGACCGGCCGGATCCGGGCCTTCAAGCTGACGAGCACGGCGGGGGCGTACTGGCGCGGCGACGAGCGGAACAAGATGCTCAGCCGGATCTACGGCACGGCGTTCTTCGACGAGAAGGCGCTGCGGGAGCATCTGGCGCGGATCGAGGAGGCGAAGAAGCGGGACCACCGCAAGCTCGGCCGCGAGCTCGACCTGTTCTCGGTGAGCGAGCAGATCGGCGGCGGGCTGGTGCTGTGGCACCCCAAGGGGGCGTTCGTCCGGCGGCAGATCGAGGACTACTGGCGGGCGCAGCACCTGGCGCACGGCTACGACCTGCTGTTCTCGCCGCACATCGGGCGCGCCGAGCTGTGGCAGCGCTCCGGGCACCTCGGCTTCTACAAGGACAACATGTACGCCCCGATGGAGATCGAGGGCAACCCGTACATCCTCAAGCCGATGAACTGCCCGTTCCACATCGAGATCTACCGCTCGCGGGTGCGCAGCTACCGCGAGCTGCCGCTGCGCTGGGCGGAGCTGGGGTCGGTGTACCGGTTCGAGCGTTCCGGGCAGCTGCACGGCCTGCTGCGCGTGCGCGGCTTCACCCAGGACGACGCCCACCTGTTCCTCCGCCGCGACCAGCTCGGCGCGGAGATCCTCCGGCTGATTGATTTCTCGACCGCGATCCTCCGGGCCTTCGGCTTCTCCGACTACAAGATGGTGCTGGCGACCCGGCCGAAGGAGAGTTCCGGCGACCCGGCGCTGTGGGCCGAGGCGGAGCGCTTCCTGCGGCAGGGGCTGGAGGAGACGGGGTGCGGCTTCGAGGTCGAGGAGGGGGGCGGGGCGTTCTACGGCCCGAAGATCGACATCCACGTCCAGGACGCGCTCGGGCGCTCCTGGCAATGCAGCACGATCCAGGCCGACTTCATCCAGCCCGAGAACTTCGACCTCACCTACGCCGCCGCGGACGGCACGCTGCCGCGCCCCGTGATGCTCCACCGCACGCTGCTCGGATCGATGGAGCGTTTCTTCGGGGTGCTGGTCGAGCATCTGGCGGGGGCGTTCCCGGTGTGGCTGGCGCCCGTGCAGGCGGCGATCCTGACCGTCAGCGAGAAACAGGCGGCGTACGGCCGCGAGGCCGGCGCGATCTGCCGGGCCCGCGGGCTGCGGGTCGCGGTCGATGACGGACCGGACAAGCTGGGCGCAAAGATCCGCGAGTGGCGGAACCAGCGTGTGCCGTACCTGGCCGTGATCGGCGACCGGGAGGCGGCCGAGCGCACCGTGACGCCGCGGTCGCGGACGGAAGGGGACCTGGGCGCGATGCCGCTGGCCACGTTCGTGGACCGTCTGGCGGCGGAAGCGGCGCCCCCGCCGCTGGAGCTTCGGTATCCGTAGCGCCGCGCCGCGCGGAGGCCCGCGACGGTCGCGGGCCTGCGGCGCGTGGAGGAGGGAGGAAAGCAGGTCTTGTTCAGGAGGGGTTTTCGTCCGGACGACCGTCCCGAACCGTCGGTGCGGGTCAACCAGCGCATCCGCGTCCCCGAGGTCCGGCTGATCGGACCCGACGGCACGATGATCGGCATCATGTCCTCGGCGGAAGCGCTCGAGCGCGCCCGCCAGGCCGGGCTCGACCTGGTCGAGGTCAACCCGAAGGCGCAGCCGCCGGTCTGCCGGCTGATGGACTACGGCAAGTTCAAGTACGAGCAGAAGAAGCAGGCGAACCTGGCGCGCAAGCGCCAGACGGTGATCGAGATCAAGGAGATCAAGTTCCGGCCCAAGACCGACGACCACGACTACGACTTCAAGCTGCGCCACATCCGCCGGTTCCTCGCCGACGGCGACAAGGCGAAGATCACGGTGCGCTTCCGCGGTCGCGAGCTGGCGCACCCCCAGGTGGCCCAGCAGCTTCTCGACCGGATCGTCAACGAGTTGAAGGACGAGGCGGTGGTCGAGCAGGGATCCCGCATGGAAGGCCGCACGATGTTCCTGCTCCTGGCTCCGAAAGCCGGCGCCAAGCCGGCCGCCCCGGCTCCCGCCCCGCCGACGGCCACCCGGCCGGTCGGCCCGCTGCCCCCGGCGCCGCGACCCACGGCTCCTCCACCGGAGCATCGCGACGAGCGCGACATCGATCGCGACGACGAGGAGGAGGACGAGGACGAGGACGAGTAGTCGTCGTGCGGGGGAGGGAAGAATGGCCCGCGCCAGCATTCACGCCTTGTGCCTCGGCGCCTGCGCCCTGCTGGTGCTGGGTGCCACCTGTGCCCGGCGGCCGGCCGGCGGCGGCG
>JAAZOP010000270.1 GCA_012797735.1 Myxococcales bacterium | reverse complement strand
GGCGTCGGCGGTCCCCGGACCGGGCGCGGGGCCCATTTCGACCGTGTCGGCGGACGGCACGGGCGGCGAGGGCACCTCCGCCGTTCCCGTTCCCGAGCCCCGTTTCCGGCAGCCGCACGTCGCGAGCACGACCAACCCCACGATGCAGGACATCCTGTAGAAGCCGATCACGAACACCTCCCCGGCCCTCGCGCCACGCCCCGGGCCGCGGCACCGATTCCGCGGAGCGGCGACGACGTGCGCCGCGACGGCATGGTCCCTCCTACCGCAGACCGCGACCTGCGGACAACCGCCGCGGAGACGGCAGGGCCTCGCCAAAGTCGCCGCCGCCAATGCTTGACGGGCTCCAGTCTCCGGGCTCGAGGCTGCAGGCCGGCGGAATCACGATCGACCTGTCGCTCCTGGAGCCTGAAGTCTGGAGCCTGGTGCCTCGCGCCGGCGCCGGCGATGCGGACTTCGGCGACACCCTGGGGACGGTTGTCGCGCCGCGGTCGCCGGTCGTGTCAGCGATCCAGTTCCATCCGGATCGCGCCCTTCGGGCAGAAGTGGGCGCACAGACCGCAGCCCTTGCACCAGTCGAGGTCAATCACGATCCGTCCGGTGTCGGACTCGCGGGTGATGCAGAGGTCGGGACAGATCAGGATGCAGACCTCGCAGGCGCGGCAGACCGAGCCGCCGAAGCAGCGGGCGGCGGCCGTCGTCGCCGCGGCCGGCTCCTCGGGCAGGACCACCGGCTCGAAGTCCCGGATCCTCTCGGCCGGCGGCCGCTTGCGGCGCGGTGTCCGGGGCACCGGAGCGTACTCGCAGCCGCTGCGCCATTCCCCCGACCGCTCGCCCGCGTCAGCCGCCATGCGTCTTTCCTCCGTCCGAGCGCAGGAACGCCGGGTGGTCCCGCCGGCCGTCGCGCAGGCGGTGTTCCACCTCGCAACGTTCGCATTCGTAGCGGTTCGCGCACACGCCGTCGGAGAAGACGCCGAGCAGCGTGTAGCGGCAGAGGTGCTCGCCGGCGCCGGCGTGGTGCAGGCGCCGGATGGCGGGGGCCAGGGTCCGGCGCGCGTTGACCGGGCAGACCGACGCGCAGGCGCCGCAGGAGATGCAGCTCGGGGCCGGCTCGCCGTACGGCCCGCCCAGCGCCTTCCGCTCGCCGCGGTGCTGGAAATCGAGGGCGCTCGCGCGCACCACCTCGCGGCAGACGCGCACGCAGAGCCCGCACAGGATGCAGTCGCCGTCGCGCGCCGCCTCCAGGCCGCCGAGGTCGGCGCCGTACTGGAGGGCGAGGTCCCGGAGCACGACCGGCTGGGGCGCCATCGCGGCCAGGAGCTGCACCACCGTCCGGCGCCGCGCCCGCACCTCGTCGGTCTCGGTGCGGACGACGATCCCCTCCTGCACCGGGTAGTCGCAGGACGTGACGATCCGCGACCGTTTCCCCCGGCGCACCTCGACCAGGCACAGGCGGCAGGCTCCGTACGCCGTCAGTCGCTCGTGGAAGCACAGCGACGGGATCGCGAACCCCTCGCGCCGGGCGACGCGCAGCAGGGAATCGCCCGGCTGGGCCCGCACGACCCGCCCGTCGATCTCGAACTCCACCGACGTCCGTTCCGGCATCTGCCGTTCCGCTCCCTCCGCCGGTCAGCGGCCCCGTCCGCCGCGTCGCGACGGCGTCGTGCGCCTGGTCGAGCCCTTCGGCGCGGGCCTCGCCGAGGGCTTGCCCGAGGGTCTTGCGGGCGGCCGCTTCGCGGGCGGTCGCTTCGCGGGCGGCCCCTTCGCGGGCGGTCGCTTCGCCGCCGGCCGCCGGACGGACTTCGCCGCCGGCTCGCCGGCCGACTCGGCCCCGGGCCGTCTCTTCGCCACCGCGGGCGCGAACGGTTCCTCGACCGACTCGCGGATCGGCTCCGGCGCCGGGGTCGCGACGGCGCGCACCGCCGCCCGCGGCGCCTCGCCGCGTTCCACCGCCTCCAGGTAGCGGTGCACGGCGGCGGCCACCTTCCGCCCCGCCGCGACCGCCTCGACCACCCCCTTCGGGCCCGAAACCACGTCTCCCGCGGCGAACAGACCCGGGACGGTGGTCATCCCGGTCGCGCCATCGACGGCGAGGAAACCGAGCGGGGTGCGGCCGAGGCCGGGCATTCCGCCGAGCAGCCGCAGGTCCGGCACCCGTTCGCCGGCGACCACCAGCAGACGCGCCGGGAGTTCCAGCGGCTCCGCGCCGGACGGCTCGACGGCCCGGTAGCCCCAGGCGTCCGGTTCGCCCTCGCGCAAGCGCTCGAAGGCCACCGCGGACAGCGTCCGGCCCGCGGCATGGACGGCGGTCGGCCGCACCAGGCATTCCAGTTGCACCCCTTCCTCGATCGCGTCCTCGACCGCTTCGGGGTCGGCCGGCAGCCGTTCGTAGGGGCGATGGAAGGCGACGGTCACGGGGGCGCAGCCCAGCCGCAGGGCGATGCGGGCGCAGGCGAAGGCGGCGGTGCTGCCGCCGACGACGACGGCGGGGCCCGAGCGGGGCCGCGGACCTTCGAGCGAGACGCGGTGCGCGAACTCCACGTGGTCGACCACCTCCTCGAGGAACCGCTCGCCGGGCAGGCCGAGTTTCCTGCCGCGCCAGGCGCCGACGGCCAGGACGACGGCGTCGTATTCCTGCCGGAGCGCCTCGAGCGAGACGTCGCGACCGACGCGCATGCCGACGTAGAACTCGACGCCGAGCGCCCGGATCGCGTCGAGGTCGGCACGCAGGGCGTCGCGGGAGAGGACGAAAGTCGGGATCGCGCAGGCGAGCATCCCGCCCACGCGCGGTTGCTCGTCGAAGACGGCGACGCGGCGACCCAGGGCGGCGAGGTCGTGGGCGGCGGCGAGGCC
>JAAZOP010000269.1 GCA_012797735.1 Myxococcales bacterium | reverse complement strand
GGTCGCGGACGGGGCGGCGGCGACGGTGACGCGCAACCGATAGGCCGCCTCCGGGCCGCCCGCCGGCGGCGTGCGCCCCTCGCGCTCCGCGGCGACGTTGCGCGCGTCCCGCACCTCGACCAGCAGCGGCCCGGGGGCGCGCGGGACGAGGACGAGGCGGGCGTCGAGGTCGCCGCGGCGGGGGGAATCATCGGCAAGGGCGAGGGGCTGCTCCAGGACGGGTTGCGTCCCCCCGGCCGGCAGGCGCAGCGCCGCGACGTGGGGGTCGAGCGTCCCGGGGGGGGCGCCGTCGCGCACCACTTCCAGCACGCAGGCCTCGCCGGTCGGCGCCTCGAACCGATACAGGTCGCGGTCCTCGACCCCCGGCGCGCCTCCGCTTCCCGGCGCGGCGATCGTGCCGGCGAACTCGCACGGCAGCGTCTCGCAGTCGTCGGCCGACGCCGCGTCGTCGTTCGGTTCGGCCTCCCGGCCGTCGTCCAGGATGCGCAGATCGAGCCGCACGGGCACGAGGGCGCTGTCGTCGGCGCGGGTGTGGTCGAGGGCCAGGAGCAGCGTGTCGCCGGGCGCCCGCAGTTTCAGGCGGACCCGCGACCCACCGGCGGCGTCCCGTTCGGCGACCACCGTTTCCGCCGCCGGGTCGAACGCGGTCAACAGCGGCGCGAAGCGCTCCGCGTTCGACCCGGACCAGACCGCCTCGAGGCGCGCCCCGGCCGGGACGGCCGCGCGCACCGTCTGGATCGCGCCGGCCGGGGCGAGCGATCCGCTCCAGGAGAACGGCAGGACGGGGGCCTCGAGCGACGGGGCGGCGAGCAGCGAGATCGTGATCTGGTAGGTCTGCCGCGACCCCCCGACCCAGGCCGCCGGGCTTGCGCCAAAGTTGCGGCGGTCGGACAGCAGGACCAGGTAGTCGCCGTCGGCCGGCAGGAAGCCGTCGCGGCGCACGGAAGCCACCGCGGAGTCGTCGGCGCGGCGCTCCCACAGGACCGTTCCGTCCTCCGCCAGGCGCAGGAGCCGGACCGCCAAGTCCAGCCCCCGCGCGGTCCCGGTCGGGAACGCCTCGACCCGCAACACCGACCCCGCCGTTCCCGCGACGAGGAAACCGTCCAGGTCCGGCCGGGTGGCGGACGGCGGGCCGATCGCGCCGGTCAGGGCGGTCGGCGCCGTCACGCGCTGCGCCGTCCCGCCGTGCAACGGGTCGTTGTCCTCCCGCTCGGCGGGCAGCGGGACGGCGTCGGCATCGCCCGCGTCGCCGTCCGGGACGTCCGCCGCGTCCGTGTCGCTCCCGGCGTCGTCCCGCACCGGGACGTCCGGCGGGTTCGCGTCGGAAGCCGGCGGACCGGAGTCGCAACCGAGCAGAGCGGCCGCGACCGAAGCGACGAACCACGCGCGGCGGCAGGACGACATGACCTCGCGGGACTCAGGGCACCAGGCAGATGCTGCGGTTCACGCGCGCCGACGGGACGCAGCGCTGCCCGGCGTCGCAGTCGGAGTCCCGCTGGCAGATCTTGCGGCACCCGAGCGTCTGGTCGGTGCCGATCGCGCAGACGGTGCCCGACGGACAGTGGCTGGTGTTCCCCTCCTCGCTGCACTGGGGAATACCGAGGCCCTGCGGCTGGGCGACCGAAGGCGGGTTCACACCGGTCTGCGTCGGCGCGCCGATCGGCCGATCCACCACCGTCGGCGGCGGCGGCTGGTTCGTCGTCGGACCGCTCACCACCGTCGGCGGCGGCGGCTGGTTCGTCGTCGGACCGCTCACCACCGTCGGCGGCGGCGGCTGATTCGTCGTCGGACCGCTCACCACCGTCGGCGGCGGCGGCTGGTTCGTCGTCGGACCGCTCACCACCGTCGGCGGCGGCGGCTGGTTC
>JAAZOP010000268.1 GCA_012797735.1 Myxococcales bacterium | reverse complement strand
CGCCGGGGCCGCTTCCCCCGCCGGGACGCGAACGCCCGCCGGAGGAGTCGGTGTCGTGAACCGCTTCGCCGCCGCCACCGCCTCGCGCGGCAACTCGCTCCCGCAGCCCAGGCAGAACTTCCACTGGTCCTTGTTCTCCGTCCCGCAGTTCTGGCACTTGATCACGTGCGCCTCCTTGACCCGCTCGGAACCGGTGTCCCGTCCCCCACGCCGCCGCCCGGAGCTACGGCGTCACCTCGACGCGCAGCAGTTGTCGCCCGATGATGACGTAGTCGCCGTGCTGCAACGGCGCATCGCCGGCCATGCGGATGAACGTCCCGTTCTTCGTGCCGAGGTCCGTCAGCCGGCAGCCGTTGGGCGTCGGCTCCACCTGCACGTGCCGCAACTCCATCTGCTCGTCGTCGTGGAACGTGAGGTCGCAGTCCTCCCGACCGATGAACAACGGCTCGCCACGCACGTGCGCGGCGTTGCCGGGCTCCCCGCCCTCCAGCAGCTCGACGACCTTCAAGTCCCCCCCCTGCCAGATGCCGTGGAAGAAATACGTGCCGTCCGGCCCCGGCACGTCGTTCGGCAGCGCCGGCGGCTCGACCCGGAAGTAGTGGTTCCCGGCCGCAAACTGCGTCCCGAGCGGAACCTCGATCGAACCCCGGAACCGCACGAACACCCCGTTCAGGCTCCCCTCGTCGCGCACGTACAACTGGTTGGCATCGTCGTAGTAGAAGCACGCATGCTTGGGAGACGTCCAGTTGTCCCCATCGATGATGATCACGCCCTGCGAACGGCCCAGGACGTGCTGGCGCGAGTTGAGGTGGTACGAGACCCATTCGGTGTCGCGCCCCTTGAGCAGGAAGAGACGGACGCGACCGGGAATCTGGGTGCTCGAGTAGTACTCGGTCTTGAGTTCCTGCTTCTCATAGGGAGAAGCCAGGCCGCAACGACCGCAGAACTTGTCTCCGGCCGGGATCGGAGTGAAGCAGGACGGGCAAACGTAGTGTCGCGCGCTCTCCATCGGTGTCTCCTCTCCTCCTTCGACCGGCAGGGCCGACGCCCCGTCGCCGGGCTGCCGCAACTCCACCTCGACCGGCACCTCGACCGACGCCTCGGCTGACGCCTCGACGACGGCCGACCCGGGCACGGCCGCCGGCGACGCGCCCTCCACGCCCAGGTCGTACGCGGCGCCGCACGCCGGGCAGCGGCCGGAAGCTTCCCCGCCCGCCAGGGCCAGGGTGTCGCACGCCGGACAGACGAGACCGAACAGTTCCGTCGTGCCCGCTTCCATGAACCTCTGCGAACCCCTCGCGCGGACGCTTTCGCGCACGCCGCCGCCACCGGGTCCTTCCAGAGACGGCGACCGATTCTCCCGGAAGCCCTTCGGGAAGTCAAGCCGACGGGCGGTTTCCCGGTCGGCTTCCCGGTCGTCGTCCGCTTGACGCGTGAATTCCGCCGCCGGTAGTATGAGCGTGACTCGGCCCTGCGGCCGACGGGAGGAGCGCGGTACCGCGGGATGTGGCCCCATCCGATGTTCTTCCGCTTCGCCCGGCTCGCCCCGCGGCCCGCCGGCTGCACCGCACCGCTCGACCAGGATCGCCTCGGTCGCCCCGAAAGAGCGCTCGCCATGGCGCGTACCACCCGGCCCCCGGAGCGCCCCGCGGAACGGTCCGCGACCGGGAACCGCCCGGCGCGCCGGAACCCGGCTTCCCGGCCCGAGCCGCCGCACGGTCCGTTCGCGGCGGCCTCCGCCCCGGCACCTCGTCCGCCTCGGGGTGCTCGACGGCTTCCGGAACGACGAGGCGGGGGAGCGAAGACGACTTGCAGACGAAGACCCTCGCCCTCAAGGTGGCCCGCGCCGCGCTCGACAAGGGTGCACGCTCGATCCAGATCATCGACCTCCGCGGCCGGGCCGACTACGCCGACCTGCTCGTGCTCTGCTCGGGCACCAGCACGCGCCACGTCGCCGCCATCGCCGAGGCGATCGAACAGGACCTTCGCAAGTCCCGGGTGCGTCCGGCCTCCGTCGAAGGCCTCTCGAACTCCCAGTGGGTGCTGATCGATTTCATCGATGTCGTCGCGCACGTCTTCCTGGAAGAGGTCCGCACGTACTACGACCTCGAGGGGCTGTGGATGGACGCTCCGCGGCTCGCCGTGCCCGAACCCCCCGCACGGCCCGCCGCCTCCCGCTCGACGCGCCCGCCGCGCTGAGCCGCTCCGCTCGGGCCGCAGCGCACGCCGGGCAACATCTCGGCACGGTTCCGCGATGACCGCGCCGTGGACTTCGGCATCCTCGACCTGCTGTTCCCTCACCGCTGCCCCGCCTGCGACGCGCTGTCGGCGGGCGGACCGGGATTCTGCCCGCGTTGCGCGGCAGCCCTCGTGCCGGTCCCGGCGGCCGCCTGCCCGGTCTGCGGCAGGCCCCAGGGCGGTGACGGGCCGTCGCTCCCGTGCGCGGAGTGCCGCGCGGGCCCGCCGCCGTTCGACGCGGCCCGATCGGCCTGGCTGTTCGGCGGCCCGCTCGCCGAAGCGCTGGGGCGGTTCAAGGCGGGTCGGGTTCCCGAGTTCCCGGCGATCGCGGCCCCGTCGCTCGCCGCGGCCGCCCGCCGGCTTCTCGGGCCGGACACCCGAGGCT
>JAAZOP010000267.1 GCA_012797735.1 Myxococcales bacterium | reverse complement strand
CCAGGATCGCCGCCAGGTCCTGCTCCGGCGTGGTGATCGGCATCACGTGGAACTTCTCCGCCAGCACCGCGAGGGCCGCCGGCGTCACGAACGCCGGCAGCTTCGGCCCCAGACGGATGTTGCGGATCCCCAGATGCAACAGCGTGAGCAGGATCGCCACCGCCTTCTGCTCGTACCACGACAGCACCAGCGACAACGGCAGCCCGTTCACGTCCGTGCCGAACGCCTCGGCCAACGCCCCCGCGATCCGAATCGCCGAATACGCATCGTTGCACTGCCCGACGTCGAGCAGCCGCGGAAGGCCGGCGATCTCCCCGAAGTCGAGCTTGTTGAACCGGTACTTGCCGCAGGCCAGCGTCAGGATCACGCAGTCCCTCGGCACCGCCTCCGCGAACCGCGTGTAGTAGTTTCGGCCCGTCTCCGCCCCGTCGCAGCCGCCGACGAGGAAGAAGTGCCGGATCTTGCCGGCCCGCACCGCCTCCACCACCGTTCCGGCCACCCCGAGCACCGCCTGGTGGCCGAACCCGACCGTGATCGTCCGCTCCGGACCGTCCTCGGCGAACCCGGGCGCCGCCTGCGCCGCGCGAAGCACCGGGGCGAAGTCCCGATGCGCGACGTGCGCCACCCCGGGCCAGGCCACCAGCCCGCTGGTGAAGATCCGCCCCCGGTACGACTCCTTCGGCCGCTGGATGCAGTTCGTCGTCATCAGGATCGCCCCGGGAAACTCCTCGAACTCCCGGCGCTGGTCCTGCCAGGCGCCGCCGTAGTTGCCGGCGAGGTGCGCGTGCTTGCGCAACTCCGGGTAGCCGTGCGCCGGCAGCATCTCGCCGTGCGTGTAGACGTTGATCCCCGTGCCCGCGGTCTGCTCGAGCAGCACCGCCAGATCCCGCAGGTCGTGGCCGGAAACCAGAATCGCCTTGCCCCGCCGCGGCGTGATGCGCACCTTCGCCGGCGTCGGGTGCCCGTAGGCCCCGGTGTTCGCCGCGTCCAGCAACTCCATCGCCTTGAGGTTCGCCTCGCCGACGCGCAACGCCAGCGCCAGCAGGTCGGCCACCGCCGCCGGGCGGGTCAACGCATCCAGCGCCTCGTGGAAGAAACCGTACAGCGCCGGATCCTCCCGGCCGAGGATCTGCGCGTGGTCGACGTACGCCGCCGCCCCCTTCAAACCGTACAGCGCCAGCTCCTGCAGGCCGACCACGTCCTGCCCGGCCGTCTCGATCCGCCCGGGAATCGCCGCCGCCTCGCCCTGCCGCACCAGACCGTCGAGGTCACCGGCCGGGACCAGCGCCGCCGGGCCGCCCGGCGGCTCGGGCGCGCGGCCGGCCTTCGCGCAGGCGGTCTCGTACAACGCCCGCGCCCGGTCGCGCAGCTCCGCCGTGCGCCGGATCACCCCGGCCAGGCGGTCGGCGTCGAAGTTCACGTTGGTCACGGTCGTGAACAACGCCTCGATCACCCCGACGTCCACCTCGGGGTCCCGCGCCTCCGGACCCCCGACCTGCCGCGCCCGATGGGCGTACATCCCCACCCCCTTGGTGATCTCGACCAGCAGGTCCTGGAGCGCGGAAGCCCGCGCATCCTTGCCGCACACCCCCGACGACACGCAACCGGTACCCTTGGCGGTCTGTTCGCACTGCCAGCAGAACATCGGCTCTACCTCCTCGTGCGCGCGGGGCGCACCTGTTGCTCCGGCGCGGCGGTGCGGCCGGAAGGACGACGCAGCGACGGCGCCGGCGCGACCTCCCGGTCGACCGGCGAACGGAACTCCCGGCCCGGCGCCCCGTCGAGTCGCAGGGCGGCCAGGGCGGAGAGACGGGTGCCGGAAAGGTAGGCACGCACGTCGGCGTCGACCCGCCGCAAGAGGTCGCCGAGCACGCAGCCGGAGGCGGAGCAGGTGGGGCGGCCGAGCAGGCAAGGGGAGGGGCGCAGCGGCCCCATCACCGCCTCGTAGACCTCCAGCAGCGTGACCTCGCCGGCGGGACGCCGCAGGACGAAGCCGCCGGCCGGACCGCGGACGGAGTGGACCAGCCCCGCACGGGCCAGGCGCTGGAGCACCTTGGCCAGGTGGGCCTGGGAGACGCCGAGCGTCGCGGCGAGCTCGCGGGCCGGGCGCCGGCGGGCCGGGTCGGCGGCCAGCAGCCCGGCCGTGTGCAGGGCCAGCGACGCCGCATCCGAGATGGCCAGGATTCCGCCCACCGTGTCCTCCCCGCCGGCCGAACCGGCATTACGGTACGCTTATACT
>JAAZOP010000266.1 GCA_012797735.1 Myxococcales bacterium | reverse complement strand
GAGGGCGGCGACGAGGCGGGCGGCGAGGCTGCGGGCGGCGAGCGCGAAGGCGGAGATGTGGGCGCGGTCGTCCGCCGCGGCGGACCCGCCGGCCGCTTCCGTCGCGGAAGCCTCGAAGAGGCCGAGATCCTCGGAGGCGCCGCCGGCGCGCCGCAGCGCGGCGCGGGCCGCCAGCCGCACATCCCACGCCGCCGGCACGAAACGCCCCGTGTCGTCCTCGGCGGGCAGCGCCGCCGTCTCGCCGGCCTGCCACACGACCACCGCCAGCTCGACCTCCGCGTCTCCGGCCGCCAGCCGCAACCCCTCGTCGCGCAGCCGCTCGGCGAGCGCCTGCTCCACGGCGGGCAGCGCCTCGGGGTGCACCGGCCCCTCCGCCGCCAGCGCCAGATGCAGTGCGCGGTCGGTCGGAACGAGACGGTAACCGCAGGCGGGGAGGGCGGCGAGCGCCAGAACGGCCACACAGGCGGCCCCACACGGGCGGCGGCGGAACTCCCGGGGCACCCGGCCGCTCCTACTTCACGACGAAGTTGACCAGGCGGCCGGGCACGAAGATCGTCTTGACGAGCTTCTTCCCCTCGAGGAACCGCGCGACGTTCGGCTCGGCCTTCGCCCGCTCGACGACCTGCGCCTCGGCGGCGTCGACGGGCACGGCGATCTGGCCGCGCAGCTTGCCGAGCACCTGGACGGCGACGGTCACGACCTGGTCCGCCGCCACCGCCTCGTCCCACGCCGGCCAGCCGGCCTCGAGCACGGTGCCGGTCTGCCCGACGCGCTGCCACAGCTCGTCGCACAGGTGCGGCGCGAACGGCGAGAGCAGGCGCAGGAGCGTGAGGATCGCCTCGCGGAGCACGGCGGGGCCCGGGTCCGGCTCGGCGGCGCAGGTGGTCCTGGCCGGGTCGGGCGTCGCGGCGACGGCGTCGGCGACGGCGTTGGTCAGCTCCATGATCGCGGAGACGGCGGTGTTGAGGTGGAACCGGCCATCGATGTCGCGGGTGACGCGGCGGGTGGTCTGGTGGACGAGGCGGCGGAGGGCCTGCCAGCGGGGCGGCAGGTCGCCGGGGGGGACCGTGTCGGGGGCGGCGCGGACGGTGCCGGCGGCCTCGTTGGCGATGCGCCAGACGCGGGCGAGGAAGCGCCAGCACCCCTCGACGCCCTCGTCCCGCCACTCGAGGTCCTTCTCCGGCGGGGCGGCGAAGAGCGTGAACAGCCGGGCCGTGTCCGCGCCGTAGCGCTCGACGAACGCCTCGAGGCCGACGACGTTGCGCTTGGACTTGGACATCTTCTCGACGCGGCCGACGGTGATCGGGGCGCCGTTGAGCTTGCTCTTGCCGTCGATCACTTCCTCCGGGTAGTGCCACACGGGGTTCTTGTTCTCGTCGAGTGTGAAGTAGGTCTCCTTGCAGACCATGCCCTGGGTGAGCAGGCGCGCGAACGGTTCGTCGGGGACGGAGGCGGGGAGGAAGCCGAGGTCCTTGAGGACCATGTGGTAGAAGCGGGCGTACATCAGGTGGCCGACGGCGTGCTCGATGCCGCCGATGTACTGGTCGACGGGCATCCAGGCGGCGACGCGGTCGTGCCGGACGGGTCCGCCGTCCCAGGTCGGGTCGCAGAAGCGGAGGAAGTACCAGGAGGACTCGACGAAGGTGTCGAGCGTGTCGGTCTCGCGGCGTCCGGGTCCGCCGCACTTCGGGCAGGGAGTGGAGGGGAACGTCGGGTGGCGGGCCAGCGGGTTGCCGCCGCGGACGTCGAAGGCGAGGTCCTGGGGGAGCAGGACGGGGAGTTGGTCGTCGGGCACGGGGACGACGCCGCAGGCGTCGCACTGGACGACGGGGATCGGGCAGCCCCAGGCGCGCTGGCGGGAGACGCACCAGTCGCGCAGGCGCCACGAGACGGTGGGGCCGCCCTGGCCGCGTTCGGCGAGCCAGGCCGTGATGCGCCGCATCCCCTCGGTGTTGGGCAGTCCGTCGAACGGGCCGGAGTTCACCTGGCGTCCCTCCTCGACGTAGGCGCACTCCATGGCGGCCGGGTCGAGCTTCGTGCCGCCGGGCGGTTCGATCACGACCTGGATCGGCAAACCGAACTTACGGGCGAACTCGAAGTCGCGCTGGTCGTGGGCGGGGACGGCCATGACCGCGCCGGTGCCGTAGTCCATCAGCACGAAGTTGGCGATGTAGATCGGGACGCGCTCGCCGGTGGCGGGGTTGGTGCACCAGGCGCCGGTGAACACGCCGTCCTTGGTCAGTTCCTCGGCGCGCAGCCGCCGCAGGTCGTTGCGGGTCTTCTCGACGAAGGCCCGCACCTCGGCCTCGCGCCCCGTCCCGCGCGCCAGCTCGAACGCCAGCGGGTGCTCGGCGGCGAGGCTCATGAAGGTGACGCCGAACAGGGTGTCGGGCCGGGTGGTGAAGACGACGATCTCGCGCGCGTCGCCGGCGGGTCGTTCGAGCGGGAAGCGGATCTCGGTGCCTTCGCTGCGGCCGATGCGGGCGCGCTGCTCGAGCAGCACGCGTTCGGGCCAGGCCCCGGCCAGCGCCTCGACGCCGGCCAGGAGCCGTTCGGCGTAGGCCGTCGTGCGGAAGAACCACTGTTCGAGTTCCTTCTGGACGACGGGCTCGCCGAGCTTGTAGTCCCGGCCGTCGATCACCTGCTCGTTGGCCAGCACGGTCTGGAGCGCGTCGGACCAGTTGACGAGCGACTTCCTGCGGTAGGCGAGGCCGCGTTCGAGCATGCGGGTGAAGACGAGCTGTTCCCAGCGGTAGTATTCGGGGACGCAGGTGGCGAACTCGCGGTCCCAGTCGTAGGAGAGGCCGAGCAGCTTGAGTTGGCGGCGCATCTCGGCGATGTTGTCGAAGGTCCACTGCTTGGGGTCGAGCTTCCGTTCCATGGCGGCCTGTTCGGCGGGGAGGCCGAAGGCGTCCCAGCCCATCGGGTGGAGGACCGCCTTGCCGCGCATGCGCTGGAAGCGGGCGGCGACGTCGCCGATCGCGTAGTTGCGGACGTGGCCCATGTGCAGGCGGCCGGAGGGGTAGGGGAACATCTCGAGCAGGTAGAACTTGTCGGCGCCGGGGAGGTCCGGCGCGCGGAAGAGGCCCCGTTCGGCCCACGTCCGCTGCCACTTCGGTTCGATCTCGCCCGGCACGTACTTCTCGGCCATCGAATCCGCCTCCGAGCCCGCGCCGCGTCCCCCGGCGGCGCGGCGCGCGGAACCTAGCACCGGCGGCCGGGACTTGTCGAACCGCCGGCGAGCCGCCAGAATGCCGGGCATGATCGTGCGACAGATCCTCCTCGGTCCGATGGCCAACTTCGGCTACCTCGTCGGCGACGAGACCACCGGCCGCGCCGCCGCGATCGATCCCTCCTTCGACGGCCGGCCGCTCGAACGGGAAGCCCGGCGGCTCGGGCTGGCGATCGACCTGGCGCTGGCGACCCACGGCCACCCCGACCACGTGCAGGACCTCGAGCGGTTCGCGCGGGCGGCCGGCGCCAAGGTCGGCGCGCACCGCCTGTCGCCCATCCGCAAGGACCTCGAGCTGGAGGACGGCCAGCGGCTGTCGCTGGGGCAGGTGACGATCGAGGTGCTGCACACGCCGGGGCACACGCCGGACGGCGTCTGCTACCTGGCGGGCGACGCGCTGTTCACGGGCGACACGCTGTTCGTGGGCGAGTGCGGCCGGGTCGATCTGCCGGGGAGCGACGTGCGCGCCATGCACCACAGCCTGCTCGTGCGGCTGCGCGGCCTGCCGGACCACCTGACGGTCTACCCCGGCCACGACTACGGCTCCGCGCCGGCGGCGAGGCTCGGCGACCAGAAGCGCGACAACCACACGCTGCGGCCGCGGACCTACGAGGAGTTCGCGCGCTTCATGGGCGAGCCGTAGGGCGCGGCGCTTCCGTTGCCCGTCCGGTCGTGCTAGCCATCGCGGTTCGGGGGGCGAGGTCCGCGGATGGACGCCCCGACGCTGCTCTTCGCCTACGGTCTGCTGTGCGCGCTGCTCTCCGTCAACGCGTTGCGGCCGCTGTACCGTCCCTCGCCCGTCGCGGCCCTGTGCTTTTTCGGCGGCTGGCTGGTCGGGGAGCTGGCGCTGCACCACCTGTGGTTCGAGTGTCTCGTGGGGGGGGTGCTGATCGGGGCGGGCGCCCTGCGCGAGCCGCTCGGCTGGGCCGGCTTCGGGCTGCTCGCCGTCGCCCAGGCGCTGCTGGTGGTGCTGTGGGTCCGGGGGCGCGAGGCGGGACCCGCCGTCGAGGCGGCGCTCGCCGAGGCGCTCGGGCCGGACTGGCGGCGCGCGATCCCGCCGGAACTCGCCGCTCGGCTGCCGGCGGCGGTGGAGCCGGGCCGGTGGGTGGTGCCGTTCCGGGCGCGGCGGCCGGGCGTCGAGGTCCGCCGGGGCCTCGAGTTCGCGCGGCTCGACGACGGCACGGTGCTGCGCCTCGCCCTGTTCCGTCCCGAGCGTCGGACGGGACCGTGTCCGGTGCTCGTGTTCGTGCACGGGGGCGGTTGGGTCATCGCGCACAAGGAGTTCCAGGGGCTGCCGATGCTCTACGGCCTGGCGGCGCAGGGGTGGCTCTGCGTCTCGATCGATTACCGGCTCAGCCCGCGGGCGACGTTTCCGGACCATCTGGTCGACGTGAAGCGGGCGCTGGCGTGGGTGCGCGAGCGGGGGGCGGAGCACGGGGCGGACCCGTCGTTCGTCGTCGTCTGCGGCAACTCGGCCGGCGGACACCTCGCGGCGCTCGCGGCGCTGACGCCGAACGATCCGGCGTACCAGCCGGGGTTCGAGGCGGTCGACACGGCGGTGGCCGGGTGCGTGGGACTGTACGGCGTGTACGACTTCGTCGACCGCGACCGTCTCTGGCCGCACCGCGACGGGCTGTGGCTGGTGCAGCGGGTGGTGATGAAGACGACGCCGGAGCGGGATCCGGAGTTGTACGCGCGGGCGTCGCCGATCGCGCAGGTGCGGGCCGACGCGCCGCCGTTCCTGCTGCTGCACGGAACGCGGGACAGCCTGGCGCCGGTGGCGGGCGGGCGGGCGTTCGCGCGGGCGCTGCGCGCCGTGTCGCGCCACCCGGTGGTGTGGGCGGAGATCCCCGGGGGCCAGCACGCGTTCGAGGTGTTCCACTCGCCGCGCGCCGACCACGCGCTGCTCGGGGTGTTCGGCTTCCTGGCCTGGTTGCGGGGCCGGGCGGGGGCGCCCGCGGGCGTCAGTCGAGCTTGAGGGCGCGGGCGAGGTACCGGCGGACCTTCTCCACCCGCTCGACCTGCCCCCGCGCCGCGAACCGCTCGTAGAAGCCGTCGCGCCGGAAGTCGTGGATCAGCTCGGCGAGGGGGGCGAGGCGCGCGTCGAGCCGTTCGAAGCGGTCCGTTCCCGCGCCGGTCAGCTCCTTGGCCCAGGCGGCGCCGGCGTCGCCGGCGAGCCGGACGAGGGCCTTGAGCGTCACGTCGCGGGTGACCATGTAGCGCCTGTTGTCGCCCCACGCCGCGCCGGCGTGGCGGCGGAAGGCGCCGAGGAAGTCGCGCAGGTACCGGTACGCCCGCTCGCGGTTCCATCCCCGGTTGTCCCGCACGAAGGGTTCCAGCTCGGGGCGCTGGACGAAGCGGTGGACCTCGGCGAAGAGCTGCGCCTGGTTGATCCAGAGGTCCTGCTGCGACCGGCCGCCGAGCATGTTGATGTGGTAGCGCAGGGGCGAGTCGCTCTCGGCGTACAGGCGCTTGATCACGTCGGCGGCGACCTTCTTCTCCTCGTCCGTGCCGAACTCGATCCGGTCGTACAGGTCGATGAGGTGCGACTTGTTGATGCGGGTGTGGGTCGAGTTGATGATCACGAACATCTCGGTGGCGAACTCGGCCGTCTTGCCGTCGAAGATCACGCACGGGACATCGATCCGCCGGTGCGCGTCGGGCTCGGAGAGGTAGAAGTGCAGGCCGGCCAGGCGGTGCTGGCCATCGATCACGAGGAACCGGCCCTGCGGCTCGTCGAGGTCGCCGGTGCGGTCGTGGTCGCGCAGCGGGTGGAACGCGAGCTCCTCCGCCGTGAAGAGGAGGACCGCGCCCGGGATCAGCGGCTGGCCGGTCTCGTTGCGGAAGAAGTCGCGGATCTGGCGCACCTTGCGGCGGTTCAGCTCGCGCTGGAAGGCGCCCGTCGAGCGTTCGATCGCGCGGATGAAGCGTTCGACGTCGTCCGGTTCCCGGGCCGCCTCGCCGCCGACCGTCTCGCCGCGCTCGCCGTAGAAGCGCGAGACGAACTGGACCTTGCGCAGCAGGTCCTCGGCGGGGTAGCTGACGAAATAGAACTCCGCGTCCTTCTGGCGCATGCGCAGTGCGAGCATCGGTCCACGACCTCCTTTCCAGCGGCGATGATCTTCCGTCGCCGGGCGTCGCGCAAGCGCATTCGGCGGTGCGGTCGGCCGCCGGGAGCTACGGCGGCCCGGGGACCGCGGCCGGCTGCGCGCGGACGGGGCGCGCCGGGGCCGGGAGAGCCGGGGCCGGGGCCG
>JAAZOP010000265.1 GCA_012797735.1 Myxococcales bacterium | reverse complement strand
GGAGCTCGACTCGCTGGGCCCCGACGGCACCGACTCGGGCAAGTACCGGCTGACGCTGACGAACCACCTGTCGTCCATCGGCATCGTGCTCGACGCCGACCTCGGCACCCCCCTCCGCCACTTCAGCCAACTCCCCTACGGTGCCGAGGAGAAGCTCGTCGCGCCGGTGGGGTGGGAGCCAAAGGACGTCGGAAGGTACGAGTTCACGGGGAAGGAGAGAGACCGGGGAGTCGGGCTGATGTACTTTGGGGCCCGGCACCTTGCCTGCAGCTTGGGTAGGTGGCTGTCGCCTGATCCGCTTGGCGCCCTCGGAATTACCGCTTCAAACCAGGCAAACGTCTTCGCGTACGCATCCTCCAGCCCAGTGCTCGTTCACGACCCGAACGGCCTCGACAACGTGATCAATGTGGCCGGCGTATCGGGCGAGACGGACAGGATTCCCAACATCGCTGTTGCCTTGCAGTACTCCTACGCGGTCAGCCTGACAGGTCCCGAGATGCGGAAAGTCAGCACGGCCGGCTACCCGGATGTGGCGAGCCGAGCCGACTTCCTCCAGCTGCTACCCCACCTGGAGGACAACTCCCAGGCGGTGAATCCAGGTCTCATCGTAGAGCGCTACGGCCCCTTGAGCCAAGTAAACGTATTTCATCATGGTAACGCAGCTCATCTTGTCTTCTTCGGCGAAGACCACCTCGTTGAACTCCACGGCCAGGCCAGCGGCTCCTCGTCGCCGGTTGCCCCGCATCTACCCGATCCTGCCGACTTCCCAACCCTTCTGGTCCCGCACCCAGTGCTTCGACTCTGGGGTTGTTCGTCCGGCGCAACCCGCGAGGGACAGGTATCCGAGTCCCTCATCGCTCTGTCCGATGCCAATCCGGACTGGATAATCCAGGCGAGCACGTTCAGCACCCAGAACGTAGCGGCAATTCCACGGGACTCATCTCCGCTCCCAGCCGGCGACGAGTACTGGCCGCACATCATGGTCGGGTATACGTCCGCCGCAAGAAAGGACCTGCTTGCCGCCGGGCAGGAGGAACTGGCGAACCTCTGGTCCAGATATCGTGATGTTGCGCAGCCTTTCGTTTCTTGCCAAGCTGGGGACTGCCACTTCGTAGCACCGACGCTGGAAGGAGGCACATGGCAAGGTGAACGAAGGCTTGCGGCCACCAACGCATTCGATGCTCTTCGAGAGGCAATTGGCTATCGTCAGTATGAAGAAGCCAAGCAGCAAGCGGCTAGCTCAAACGCAGCATTGGGCGACCTACTACAGAAGAAGTGATGCCGCAACTGATGCTCCAGCGTTCGCCTTCCAGTTCTGCCCAGCGAACAGGCGCCGCAACGCCACCTCCTCCCCACGCAGTCCTAGTGTTCGTCTGGGTGGCCTTGCCGTGGTTCGTGTGCTTGGCCGCGTCCTGCACGTCCGACCGCGGCCCATCGGTGCCCGAAGGGGCGATGACGCCGTCCGAGTTCCTGGAGCGACAACACGATGGTGGAGAGTATCTTGTCTTTGGGCGACTGTCGGAACTAGGGACATCAAATAGCACCTATTTCTTCTTGGAGTACCACGGCGCGATCATCCGTGTCGAGTACATGTCGTCCTGCACGAGCACAGGGGAGGAACTGCAGCCAGATCTAGAGTCAGTTCGCAACGGAATGTACGTGGTTGTCCGGGGTGTGCCAGATGCGTCAGAAGCACTCTGTGCTCGTTCTGTGCGTGTGGTGCGATGATCATGTATCATGTGTACGTTCTAGGGAAGCTTCGCCTCAGACCGACCAGGTCTTGAAACACGACCGGCCGAGACCACCTCGGCCGGCCGTGCGGCATGGACTATCTTCGCTGTTGTCCTGTGTCCGGTGCCATCGACCTTTCGGGCGGCGTTTTCGCCCGTCTTCCAGGTCGGCGCGGATCGGGTGGAGAGGTTTCGCGCCGGGTTCCCGCCCCCACCCGAGCGAGCCCGCGGCGGTGAATTCGGCGTTCCGGGCAGATCCCGGCAGTCCTCCCCGTTCGCGCCAACGCCGGCCGAGCACCGCAGCGCGCGAGGGCGCGCCGCGGCTCACCCCGCCGGACCTAGGTGGATAACGCGGAGATGGGGACGGTCCTCTGGGTGATCGGTCGCGAGATGGACGGGCGCAGGCTGGGGTGGTTCGACGGCCTGGGCCGCACGGTGCGCACCGTCGAGCGGAACCGCTCGCCGGGGAGCGCGACGGTGGAGACATTCGGCACCGATCTGGAGTACAACTCCCTCGGAGCGGTGACTCGGATGGAACGCGGCCTGCTCGCCGGAGACGATCGCTGGGCCGGGTTCGCCTCGGGCGAGTCGGTCGCGAAGCTGCAGCGCTACGACACCCTCGGCCGCCGCATCCGAAACCTCGACCCGGACGCCGGGGAGTACCGCTACGCCTACGACGCGATCGACCGGCTGGTCGCCACGCAGGACGCCCGCGGCATCCTCAACCGTTACTGGTACGACCGCGGCGGACGGCTTGTCGCCGAGGATCTCGGCGGCGAAGTGCCGTACGACGCGGACGGCTGGGAGACCGCGGGCGGGGCCGACGGGGTGACCTGCCCGCTGGGCCTCGACAACCTGCCGGTGCAGCCGCTCCCCGAAGGCGGC
>JAAZOP010000264.1 GCA_012797735.1 Myxococcales bacterium | reverse complement strand
CTCCTCGCGCTCGCGATCGAAGGATGTCGCGCGCCGGCCGGCGGTCCGCATGCCGACTCGCCGGGGCGCCCGGTCGCCGGCGCGTCCGCCGAGGCGCCAGCGGCCGGCGCGGAGCCGGCGCCCGAGCCGACCGGGACCACGCCGCGTCGCGACGGCGCCGATACCGCCGATGCCGCCGAGACGTCCCCGACCGTCGAGCCGATCGATGCCGGTCGTGATGCCTCTCCGCCGGCCGATGCGGAACCGCCGCTGGCCGGCGTTCCGCCGGCGCTGTTCGTGGTCGTGGGCGGCGACCTGATGTTCCACGACCAGATCCAGAGCGTCGCGCGGGAACACGCGGGCGCCGACCCGGCCGCGGGCTGGGCCTGGCTGCTGCGCGCGCTGGCGCCGGTGCGCCGGCGACTCGAGGCGGAGGGGCGCGTGGTGTTCGTCGCCAACCTCGAGGGTCCGATCGCCGTGGAGCGGGAGCCGCCGCAGCCGTTCCCTCCGCGGTTCAACGGGCCGCCCGCGGCGCTGGCCGGCTTCCGCGCGGCCGGCATCGATGTCCTGACGCTGGCCAACAACCACGCCTACGACCAGCGCCGAGCCGGGCTGGCCGAGACCGTCGCCGCGGTCGAGGCGGCCGGCTTCGTCCACGCCGGCGCCGGCGACGCCGCCTCGGCGCGCGCTCCCGCGGCGCTCTCCGAACGCGAGCCCCGCGTCCTGCTGCTCCAGTACCTCTGGCTGCCGTCGCCGCCGGCCGACCCGGCCGGCGCCGGGGAGGCGCGGGTCGCCGTGCTCGACGACCGGACCGAGGCGGAGGTGCGCGCCGCCGCGGCCGAGGCGGACGCCGTCCTGGTCGTCGTGCACTGGGTCGGCGAGTTCCAGGCGCAGCCGCTGCCCGCCTGGCGCGACTGGGCCCGGCGGCTCGCGGACGCCGGGGCGACCGCCGTCGTCGGGCACGGACCGCACGTCGTCGGGCCGGTGGAACGGGTGGATCGGAACGGGCGGATCGTCCCCGTCGTCTTCTCGGTCGGCAACCTGGTCGCCAACATGGGCTGGGGCGTCCACCCCGGCGTGGCGCTCGTCCCGACCGACGATTCGGAGTTCCGGCCCGACGCGCGCACCGAGGCGCTGGCGGTGCTGCGCTTCGACCCGGTGCCGGCGGACGACGTCCTGCCGCCGCGCGAGGTGCAGTGGTGGCTCACCGGCCTCTGGATGATTCCTCTTTGGCTCGAGGACAACCGGCCGCTGGCCAACGCGCCGGGCGGACCGCGGCGCGAGATCTTCCCGCGACCGATGCCGTGGTGTCTGCCCGGCGACCCGCGCGCCGGTTGCTTCGAGGGCGCCACGGAAGGATGGTGTCGCGGTCGGCTCGAGTTGATCCGGACGGCGCGGGATGCCGTGCTGCGGACGATCTGGGGGATCGAGGCCGAGGCGCTGCTCCCCTGCCCCGCCGGCGCCGACCCGTACGATCCGCCGCCCGACTTCCGGCCGCTCGCCGCGCCCTGACGGCTGTGCTACATCGCCGGGACCGATGAGGCCGGTGGGCCGGTTCGAACCGACGGGAGCCCGCGCGCAACGGGAAGGCCGGCGCGTCGCCGCCGTTCTGTTCGCCCTCGGAGGGCTCGCCGCCGCACCGGCCCGGGCCGCCGCGCCGGAGGACGACATGCTGTCGGCCGCGTGGCCGTACGCCGCCCTGGCGGTCCACGCCGGGATCGCCGCCGGCGCGCTCCACGGCGCCGGCTGGCCGCTCGACGACGGCATGCTGCGCTGGACCGTCGGGATGGCGGCCGGCGCGGTTCCGGCCGGCCTGATTCTCTGGGGCTGGGGCCTGCCGTGCGACGACGGCGAGTGGCGCGATGCGAGGGCGCGCTGCTGGACCGAGGCGATCTTCCAGGCGCTGGTTGTCGGGCTGGTCGATCTGGCCGCGATGGGCGCCGCGATGTGGTTCGTGCAGCCGGTGCCGGACGACGTCGCCCGTCCCTCGGCCGGGCTGCTCGCCGGCTGGACGATCGGCTGGACCGGCGGCACCACCGTCGCCCTCGCCCTGCCCCCCCTGCTCGGTGCGCCTTGGGGCGAGGACATCTGGTCCCTCGGCGGACTGCTCGCCTGGGGCCACGCCGCCCTGGCCACCGCGCTGCTCGCCGGCCTCTACGCGCTGGCGGCGCCGGATGGTGCGGACGATTGGTCCGTCTCGCTGCCGCTCGCCGCCGGAGGATGGTAGCCCGACGCCGCGACCGCCGGCGAACCGGCCGGCCGCGCGCGCCGCACCGCCCCCTGCCGCGTGGCCGCCGCCCGGGACGTATCCGGAACGCACCCGTCCACGGCCTCCAGCACGGCTGGCCCGAAAATCGCCCGTCCCCTGCATATCCGCCCGGCGTATTCGTGATTCGCGGATGGCCCGCCAGGGCCGTGGGGAACTGGCCAGAGAACGAGTCGCGCGTCGGCGAGGGCCGCGCCCGAGCCGATGCGCGGGGGGTCCAGGGGGGACGCAGAGGGCGCGCCCGGGAAGGCGCCGAATTCCGGCACCTGTGCGGCCGGGCGGTCCCCCCCGGGTGAACGGGCACTCCGGAACTTGACCGCCGGCGGCCGCTGTGGGCATTTCCGGGGCGGGCGGCGCGACGCCGCCGTGGAGCGCGACGTGGCATTCGACGCGACGATGGAGGCGGTGGTGCCGGAGGCGGGCGCGGGGACGCGGCTGGAGGCGTTCATCCGCGGCCGCTTCCCGGGCAGTTCGCTGACGCAGGTGCGACGGCTGATTGCGGAAGGTGTGGTCCGGGTCAACGACCGGCACGCCCCCAAGGGCTACCGGCTGCGGGCGGGCGACCGGGTGCGCGTCGAGCGGGCGCCGGCCCGGGCGGACTGGACGCCGGCGCCCGCGGCGGTGGACGGGGTCCTCGTGGTGTACGAGGATCGCGAGCTGCTCGCCGTGGCCAAGCCGGCCGGCGTTCCGTCGGTGCCGCAGCGACCGGACGAGACCGGGACGGTGGCCAACGCACTGGTGGCCCACGATCCGTCGCTGGCGGGGCTGGGGCGGACGCCCCGGGACGCCGGCCTGATCTCGCGGCTCGACAACGGCACCAGCGGACTGCTCGTGGCCGGCCGCACGCGGGCGGCCTTCCAGGAGTTGCTGCGGGCCAACACCGCCGGCGAGCTGCGCAAGGGGTACCTGGCGCTCGTCGAGGGGATCCGGCGGACGCCCTGGCCGACCCGCATCCGCCGGCCGCTCGAAGCGCGCGGCCCGCGCGGGGCCGTGGTGGTGGCCGGGGCGGAGTCGGAGGCCCGGGAGGTGCCCGAGACGCGGATCCTGCGCACGCGGGCCGGCGTCGAGGGGACGCTGGTCGTGGCCGAGCTGCGGCACGGCGAGCGGCACCAGATCCGGGCGCACTTGGCCGCCATCGGCCACCCGGTCTGGGGCGATGTCGAGCGGGGCGGGCGACCGCTGGGAGACGGCGGGCGTCTGGCCCTCCACGCGGCCTGGATCGAACTGCCGCATCCGCGGACCGGGCACCGGCTGCGCCTGGAGACCCCGCCGATGGAGCCCCTGGCCTCGGCGCTCCGCGCCGCCCGGCTGCCGGTCCGACAGCGCGAGGAACCGTGAGCGGGATCGACGACGAGGCGGCCTGGGCGGCGCTCCGCGAACGAATGGTCCGCGACCAGCTCGAGGCGCGGGGCGTCGCCGACGGGCGCGTCCTCGACGCGATGCGCCGCGTTCCACGGCACCGCTTCCTGCCCGAACGGGTGCGGGAGGAGGCGTACGGCGACCATCCGGTGTCGATCGGCGAGGGGCAGACGATCTCGCAACCGTTCATCGTCGCCGAGATGACGGCGCTGGCCCTCACCGCCACGCCCCCGCTCCGCCGCGCGCTCGACGTCGGCACCGGTTCCGGCTACCAGGCCGCGGTCCTCGCCGCGTGCGGCTTCGAGGTGGTGTCGGTGGAGCGGCGGGAGCGGCTGGCCGAGCGGGCGCGGGCGACGCTGGCGGAGCTGGGGTACCGGGTCGAGGTGCGGGTCGGAGACGGATCGCTGGGCTGCCCCGACGCGGCGCCGTTCTGCGCGATCGTGGTCGGCGCGGCGGCCCCGTCGGTGCCGGCGGCGCTGGCCGGGCAGCTCCGCCCAGGCGGCGTGCTCGTCGTCCCCGTCGGCTCGCGCGGTCTCCAGGAGCTGACGGTCGTCCGCCGCACGGAGGACGGGTTCGCGCACGAGAGGGCCGGCGGGTGCGTGTTCGTACCGCTGGTCGGCGAGCAGGGCTGGCCGGAGCGGTAGGCGGAGCGGCGCGCGCTACAGTTCCGTGGCGGTGACGTTGAGCGTGAAGGACCCGAAGCCCGTCGAGTAGGCGTCCTGGATGATGTAGTACGTCCCCGCCTCGAGCGTCAGCGTGGTGGTGTCGGTGGGCGACGACCGGGTGGAGGGGAGGCACGAGGCCCGGGTGCCGCCGCAGTCGTCGTCGCAGTCGACCTGGCTCGACGCGTTCATGCAGTCGGAGCGCATGTACAGCGCCCCGTCGAAGTCGGTGGTGGTGGAAACGACCGCGACCGCCGAGCGGGCGGGGAGCACCATCCGGAACACCATGTCGGGACCGGTGCCGGACACGCAGCTCGTGGGCGTGAAGTCCGCCGGCCGGCCGGAGGTGGTCCCGGAGTAGGTGAAGGTGTAGGTGCTGCTGGAGGAGTAGTCCACGTTGATCGGCACGGCGCCGTCGCACGGGGTCGTCGGCGGACCGAAGGCGGCGGTCAGGGTGTAGCTCGTCTCGACCGACGTGTCGACCAGCACCCAGTAGTCGCCGGCCGGGACGCTGCGGTAGAAGATGCCGGGGGCCGCGCCGGAGCTGCAGCGGAGCGCGCTGCCGCCGCCGCAGGCGCCGGAGCGCAGGTCGAGGTAGCTGGTGGGGGCCGAGCTGGTGAGATCGAGCGTCACGTCCTGGGGTGTCGCGAGCGTGAAGCGGTAGACGGAATCGACGTAGGCCGCCGTCGAACCGCACGAGGGGACGTAGTCATCGGATGTGCCGACCGTGCTGCCGGCGAACGTGCCGCCGGCCGAGATATCGACCGCCGTGCCGCACGTGTCCCCGGGCGGCACGGGGGTCGGCGGGCTCACGGTGACCTGGAGGAGGAACTGGTTGCCGCTCGTGGTCGGGCCGGAGACGATGATGTAGTAGGTGCCGGCGTCCAGGCTGCGGCGCGTGAACTGCGCGGGGTTGCCGGACCGGCAGCCGATCTCCGTCGCGCCGGACTCGCAGGTGGTGCGCATCGCCGCGACGTAGGTCGTCGAGGCGCCGACCGGCCAGACGCTGACCGCCACATCGTGCGGTTCCGAGAGCGTGAGGTAGTACACGACGTCGCTCAGGGTCGTCGTGGTCGAGCAGCTCGGCGGGTAGTCGCGGTACGTGTCGAGCAGCGTGCCGAGGAACAGGCCGCCGCCGCTGATGTTGATCGCCCCCGAGCACCGATCGTTGGCCGGCGGGTAGATCGGCGGTTCGAGCCGCACGCTGAGGGTGAACGGGGTGCTGGCGTTGGCATCGACCGCGATGTAGTAGGTGCCCGCGTCGAGGAAGTTGCGCGTGATCGTGGCGGTGCTCCCGGAGGCGCACGCGATCTCGCTCCCGACGTTCCCGCACTCCGTCATCAGCGACACGTACGTGCTGTAGGTGCTCGGCGTCATCTGTGCCGTGATCGTGATCTTGTGCGGCTCGGTCAGCACCAGCCGGTAGAACACGTCGTTGTACGTGTAGCTTCCCGAACAGCCGGGGACGTAGTGGTTCGAGGTGTCGAGGAGGGTGCCGGTGATCGCGCCGGCCGACGGATCGATGTCGAAGGCGCCGGCGCAGGTGTCGTTCGCCGGGATCGGCGTCGGCCCGTCCGTGGCGTACGAGATCGAGAAGTCGGTGGCCGTGCTGGCCTTCACGATCACGTAGTAGGTGCCCGGGTCGAGGTGGTTGCGGCGCAGCGTGATCGCCGTGCCGCTCGTGCACTGCAGCGAAACGCTCGAGCCCCCGCCGCACGGCGTCCGCTCGAAGTCCGCATACAGCGTCCCGCCGCGGGACGTCACCGTCACGATGACGTCGATCACCTCCGTCACCTCGATCGCGAACACCACGTCGGCGTAGCTGGAGCTGCCGCACGGCGTGGAGTAGTCGGCCACCGTGCCGTTGGTCGAGGAGTTGACGGAAACCCCCTCCTCCAGCAGCAGGGCGCCGGCACAGGTGTCGTTCGCCGGCCGGCACTCGGGGTCGGCGAAGTCCGCCACCGTGTCGCAGTCGTTGTCGCGCACGTCGTCGCACACCTCGGGCACGCCGGGGTGGACCGAGGCGTCGCTGTCGTTGCAGTCGTCGCCGCCGCAGTCCTCCCCGCCGAAGCTGCCGCTGGTGACGTACGTGTCGCGGTCCAGGTCGCGCGGGTCGTGCACGCACCCGCCCCGGTCCTCGACGCAGCTATCGATCGTGCACGCGCTGGTGTCCCGGCAGTCGGGCCGCGTGCCGGCCTGACAGCCCGTCGCCAGCTCGCAGGTCTCCGTCCCGTTGCAGAACAGCCCGTCCTGGCACGCCTCGTCGTCCCCCACGTGGTTGCACCGCGCCAGTTCCTCGACGCAGGAATCGACCGTGCAATCGATCCCGTCGTCGCACGGATCGGCCCCGGTCCGGCACACGCCGGACTCGCACGTCTCGGTCCCGTTGCAGAACAGCCCGTCGTCGCAATCCTCGTTCCGGGAGCACGGCACGTCGGTCGTCTCCACGACGTCCGCCGCGTCCTCCACGACCTCCTCCACCTCCACGTCGGGCGGAAGGTCTTCCACGTCCTCCACATCGACCTGCGCCTCGGCGTCCGCGTCGGTCCCGACGTGGTCCTGGCCGACGTCGGTCGTCGTGTCGTCCGAGCACGCCGCGGCGAGCGCCAGAGGGGCCGCGAGCAGGCAAACGGTCCAACCGCGATACGTCATCTTGAACTCCTTCCCGGACCGGCCGGACGGCGGCCACCGGCCGAGAACCCGCACTGCACCGGGACCGCCGCTTGCGGGAACCTTTGCACGAATTCCGCCGGTGCGCAAGGCGACGCCCGCCCCGGGTGCGGCTATCTTCGAGTGCGATGCGTTGCGCCCGCGCCACCCGCCCGGCCCTCGCGGCGGCCCGCGCCGCCCTCGCGGCCCTCCTCGCCGCCGCACTCCTCGCCGGCTCGCTCGTCGTCCCCGGTTGCCGGCCGCCGCCCAAGCGGAAGGGGTCGGCCGATCCGGAGCGCGAGTTCGGCCGGCTCCGGACGCTCGTCTTCGCCGGCGACACCGTCCTCGCGCGCCGCATGCACTGGGGCGTCACGGACACCGAGGCCCGCGAGCCGTTGGGGGCGCTCAGGGCGCTGTTCGACGGCGCCGACCTGTCGCTGGTCAACCTCGAGGGGGTCCTCTCGTCGCGCGGCGAGATGCAGGACAAGGGCGAGCGCAACTCGTTCTACTTCCGGGGCCGCCCCGACCTGGTGCGGATCCTCGTCGAGGGCGGGATCGACGTCGTCACACTGGCGAACAACCATGCCGGCGACTACGGCCCGGAGGCGTTGCTCGACGCCCTGAACATCCTCGACGCGGCGGGCATCCAGCACGTCGGCGCGGGGGCGACGCCCGAACAGGCGGCGGCGCCCGTCTTCCGCCGGGCCGGCGACGTCGTGGTGGCCGTGATCGGCATGGACGCGACGCAGGCGTCCTTCGACGTGCGCCGCGGGCGCGCCGGCACGAACTACGCGAGCGAGGCCCGTCCGGATGAGCTCGTGGCCGCGGTCCGCGCTTCCGTCGAGCGGGCCCGGCGCCACGCGCACCTGGTGTTCCTGACGATCCACTGGGGGCCGAACAACGCCGACGAGCCCGGGGCCGAGCGGCGGGCGCTGGCGCGCCGGCTGATCGACGAGGCCGGCGTCGATGCGGTGCTGGGGCACTCCGCCCACCGCGCCCAGGGAATCGAGGTCCACCGCGGCCGCCCGATCCTGTACGACGCCGGCAACCTGCTGTGGGACTACGACGACGAGGGGCCGAGCCACCGGGGGCTGGCCTTCCGGCTGCACTTCGACCGCCACGGGGTGCGGTGGCTGGAGGCGATCCCGATCCGGCTCCGCAAGAACCGCACCGCCCTGGACGACGACCCCGCCGAGGCGCTCGAACGGCTCGCCGGCCTGTGCCGGTCGCTGGGGACCGACCTGGTGCGACGGCCGGGGACCGGCGAGGGGGCCGGCGCGGAGGTCGGCGTGCTGGTGGTCGAGCCGCGGTACGCTCCGGCCGCGCCGGAGCGGCCGGACG
>JAAZOP010000263.1 GCA_012797735.1 Myxococcales bacterium | reverse complement strand
CGCCGCCGCCACGCCGCCCCGTCTCCTCGAACGCGCCGGCGCCCCCGTGCTGGCCGGCGCCGCGTTGCTCGCCGCCGCCGGCCTCGCCCTGACGGCGCTCCACGGCTACGTCCCGCGCCTCTCGCGTTGGATCAGCCAGCAGCAGGCCTTCCGCGCCCTCGACGCCCAGGAGCGCCGCCCGGACGACCGGCTCGTTTCGTGGGCCAACAACTGGCGCGGCGAGGTGTTCTACTCGCGCGATCGGGTGATCGTCGTGGAGCCCGGGGACAAGCGCGCCGAGGCGAAACTGCGGGACATCCTGCGCCGGCCGGGTCGCGCCTTCTTCATCACCACCGACCCGCGCGGTCTCCGGGGCGCCGTTTCCCGCGCCGTGGGGGCCGCCGCCGCCCGCGACCACTTCCGGCTCCTCACGCCGGAAGGGGAGGGCGGCTTCGCCGCCGCGCTCTACGACGGCCCCGTCGCCGGCCGGTATCAGCCGCGCATCGCGGCCCTACCGCCCGACGCCGTTCGCCCGGCCGGCGTCTCCGAAGGACGGGATCTCGAACTGCGCGAACCGTCCGGCGGCGGAAGGCTCCAGCTCGCCGCCGTCCGGCTCGGGGGCGGCCGCGTCCGGCGCGGCGGCACCGTCCCGATCGATCTCTACTTCCGTTGCCTCGACCCCTCCCGGCGCGACTGGGAGGTGTTCATCCACGCCGACGCCCCGCCGCCGGCCCGGACCCCGCGCGCCGGCAACGGCGACCACGGCTTCACCGGCGGCGCGGTCGCCACCTCCGCCTGCCGGCCCGGCGAACTGCTCCTCGACCGCTGGGACCTCGAAATCGCCCCGGGCGTCCCCCCCGGCGCCTACCAGGTCTTCGCGGGACTGTGGCATCCCCCGAGCGGCGATCGGATGAAGGTGAGCCCCGAGGACGCGGCCCGCAGCCCCGGCGCCGGCCCCGGCCCCATCGAGGCCGAGTATGCCGACCGCGCCTACCTGGGCGAACTCGTCGTCGAACCGTAGGCCGCCGGCCGCACGCCCGACCGCGCCGTGCGGTCCCCCTTCGCTGGCCCCCCCGGGTTCCATGACCGCAGCGTGACTTCGCCGCCGAAGAATGGGGGCCGGCGCCGGAGCGCCGTCGCGCCGGGACGTTGACCGCCGCGGGCCGAAACGCTAGAAGGCGGGACGCGTCGAAAGACAAGCGGCGCCGGGAGAGGAACCACGATGAAGAACCGCTACCTGTTCACCTCCGAGTCCGTCACCGAGGGGCACCCCGACAAGATCTGCGACCAGATTTCCGACGCGATCGTCGATGCCTGCCTGCGCGACGACAAGCAATCCCGCGTCGCCGCCGAATGCATGGTCAAGACCGGGATGGCGATCATCGCCGGCGAGATCACCACTCGGACCTGGGTCGACATGCCCCAGCTCGTCCGCCGCATCATCCGGGACATCGGCTACTCCAACTCCAGCATGGGTTTCGATTGGGAGACGTGCGCCGTCATCACCGCGATCGAGAAGCAGTCCCCCGACATCGCCCGCGGCGTCGACCGCCGCGACCCGATGGAACAGGGCGCCGGCGACCAGGGATTGATGTTCGGCTACGCTTGCCGCGAGACCTCCGACCTGATGCCCCTCCCGATCATGCTCGCCCACGCCGTCACCCGCCGGCTCGCCGAGGCCCGCAAGTCCGGCGAACTCCCGTTCCTCCGGCCGGACGGCAAGTCCCAGGTCACCGTCGAATACGAGGCCGGCCGGCCGATCCGCGTCCACACCGTCGTCTGCTCGACCCAACATCATCCCGACGTCTCCTACGAGAAGCTCCGCGCCGCGGTGATCCGCGAGGTGATCCGGAAGGCGATCCCCGAGAAATGGCTCTCCCGCAAGACCGTCTACCACATCAACCCCACCGGGCGCTTCGTCCTCGGCGGTCCCTTCGCCGATTCGGGGCTCACCGGCCGCAAGATCATCGTCGACACCTACGGCGGTGCCGCGCCGCACGGCGGCGGCGCATTCTCCGGCAAGGACCCGAGCAAGGTCGATCGCAGCGCCACCTACTACGCCCGCTACATCGCGAAGAACCTCGTCGCCGCCGGCGCCGCCGACCGCTGCGAGGTCCAGGTCGCCTACGCCATCGGCGTGGCCCGTCCCGTCTCCGTCCGGGTCCACACCTTCGGCACCGGCAAGCTCCCCGACGCCAAGCTCGCCGCCTACGTCCAGGAAGCGTTCGACATGCGCCCCCGCGCGATCATCCAGGAGCTGAAGCTCCTCACCCGCTGCTACCGCGACACCGCCACCTACGGCCATTTCGGCCGCCGCGGCAAGAACTTCACCTGGGAAGCCACGCACCGCGCCTCCCGCATCGCCCGCGACCTCGGCCTCCGCTAGCGCGCCGGCCGGGAACTCCCTCCACCCCCGCGGTGTCCCAAGCTCCGCCTCTACCGGAACCGACGACCCTGTGGTAGCCTCGGTCGCCGCGAGGCAGGACGATGGCCGACGAGACCAGATCCAACGCCGGAGAAGACCTCGAGCCGGACCTCGACGAGGCTCCGACCCCCGACCGTCCGCGCCTTCCCGTCGTCTCGCTCTCCCTCTCCGCCCTGTTCCTCATCCTCGGCGGGCTCCTCCTCTTCTTCGTCCGCGCCGAGGTCGCCTACTTCTTCGCCGGCGAGTCCCCCGATGTCCACTTCGTCCCCACCCCCGACCAGCCGGTGCCCCGCAACGCCCCGTCCAACGTCCTCGCCGAGGTCCGCGTCGACTACACCAAGCTCTGCGACTACTGGGACGCCGACAAGGAGCCATTCCCCCCGGAGGTCTCCTACGCCTTCACGCTGCAGATGGGGCTTGGCAAACGCTACTTCTTCACCTGCGTCGGCGACGGCACCGTCCGCCCCCGCCTCTGGATCCTGCGCCCCGAGTCCGAAGCCGAGACCCGCACGATCCACCTCGAGGCCGTCCGCGCCCGCCTCAGCAAGACCATGCTCGCCACCTGGACCGAGGAACGCGTCCCCGAGGTGCACATCCCCGGCGGCCCCGGCTGCATCAACGATCTTTGCCGCGGCCGGCTGATCCGCTTCCGCGACTACGCCCAGAACCCCCTCGGCGGCGTCCGCAAGATCCAGGACGTCCTCCTCGAACGCCTCGAACCCGAGTTCCGCCGCCTCGGCCGGGCACCCCTCGAGGACGACGACTACGTCCTGATCCTCGGCGAGAACCCCTCCTCCCGGTGGTGGTACGTCGCCATGCTCGCCGGCGTCGTCGTCCTCACCCTCGTCAACCTCGTCCTCGGCCTCCGCGCCCTGCGCCGCTTCCTGCAGGCCCGCCGCGTCATGGAGTCCTACCTCCGCCGGATGCGCCCCGCCGGCGGCGCCGGCAGCGGCGCCGGCAGCGGCGCCGGCACCGGGGAGAAACGGGGCTGAGCGTCCGGCGCGGGCCGCCCCGCGCCGCGCCTCCGCCCGGAACCGATGAACGACACGAATCCGCCGCCGTCCCCCGCCCCGCTCGCGCGTCTCGACGATTTCGTCCGCCGCTTCGACCTCCGTCCGGGCCGCCGCGACCTCTGCGGCCTCCCCGGCGGCGCCGCCGCCTGTCTCCTCGGCCGCCTCCAGCAACAGGTCGACCGGCCCGTCCTCGTCCTCGTCGTCGGTCCCGCCGCCCTCCGGCGCTGGGCGGACGACCTCCGTCACTTCGCGGGCCGCGCCTCCGCCGCTCCCTCCGCCGCTCCGGAGCGCGACCCCGTCGTCATCCTCGGACCTCCCGAACTCGACCCGTACGCCGAGCTGGTCCCCGACCGCACCGCCTCGATCGAACGCCTCGGCGCCCTCTGGCGCCTCGACACCGCGAGCGAGCGGCCGCGTTTCGTCGTCGCCGCCGCCGAGGCGTTCCTGCGCCGGATGCTGCCGGCCGAGGCGCTTCGCTCCCGCTCCGTCACGGTGCGCCCCGGCGACGAACTGCCCCAGGACGACCTGATCCGGCGCCTCGACGAGGGCGGGTACCACCGCGTCCGCGCCGTCGATCTTCCCGGCACCTTCGCCGTCCGCGGCGGACTGCTCGACGTCTTCTCCCCCACGAGCGACCTCCCCGCGCGTCTCGAGTGGGTCGGCGATGCGGTCGAGACCGTGCGCGCCTTCGACCCCAACACCCAACGCGGCGCCGGCCCGCTCGCCGCCGTCCACATCCATCCCGTGACCGAGGTGCTGCGGGGCGAGGCGGAGCTGCGACGCGCCCGCGAGCGCCTGCGGGAGCTCGGCGACGCCCGCGGCCTGCCCACCCGACGCACCCGCGAACTCCTCGAACCGCTCGACCGGGGCGCCCTGTTCCCCGGCGTCGAGTCCCTCCTCCCCGCGTTTCACGAGCGCCTCGTTTCGCTCCTCGAGTACCTGCCTCCCGGCGCCCCCGTCTTCGTCGACAATCCTCCCGCGGTCGTCGACGTGTGGTGCCGCGAAAGGGAGGCCGCCGTCCGTTCGCACGCCGCCGTCCCGCGGGATCGCCTCGCCTTCGAACCGGCGGCCCTCCTCTTGGGTCCCGCCGAGGCCACCGCCGCCTGCGAGGGGCGTCCGCTCCTCCTGTCGTTCCCCCCGGGCGCCGCCGAGGCGCCCGCGCCCGGCGGCTGGGACCGGATCGGACGAGCCCCCGCCGACTTCGGCGGCGCCGACAACCAACCCCTCGTCGTCGAGATCAGGCAGGCCCGGCGCGACCGTCGCGGCGTCGCCCCCCTCGCCCCCCTCGCCCGCGCGATCCGCGAGCGCCGCGAGTCCGGCTTTCGGGTGGTCCTGACCGCCCGCACCGCCGGCGGCCTCGAACGCCTCGCCGCCCTCCTGCGGGGCCACGGCCTCCGCGGTCTGCGCGGCGGCGAGCCCGACGGCCGCACCGACCCCGCCGCCTTCCTCCTCGAGGAAGGCCCGCTCGCCCGCGGTTTCGCCCTTCCCGCCGACGGCCTGGCCTACGTCGCCGAGGAGGAGGTCTTCGGCACCCGCGCCCCGCATCCCGGACGACCCCGCCCCGCCGCCGACCCCGCCGCCCTCCGCACCCTCGCCGCCGGCGACTACGTCGTCCACGCCGTCCACGGGATCGGCAAGTACGAGGGACTCGAGCGGCGCGTCTTCGACGGCGTCGAGATCGACCTCTTGCGCATCCTCTACCGCGACGGCGACCGTCTCCACGTCCCCGTCTACCACGCCAACCAGGTCGCCAAGTACGTCGGCCAGCCCGAACCGCGCCTCGATCGCATGGGCGGCGCGTCGTTCGCCAGGGCCCGCGAGAAGGCCGAAGCTTCCGTTCGGCTGCTGGCGGACGAGTTGCTCCGCCTCCATGCCGAACGCAGGGCCCACCCGGGCCGGCCGGTCGCCCCTGCCGACGACGCCTTCCGCGCCTTCGAGGCGCTGTTCCCGTTCGAGGAGACGCCCGATCAGGCCCGGGCCATCGCCGAGGTCCTGGCGGACCTCGAAAGCCCCGCCCCGATGGACCGTCTCGTCTGCGGCGACGTCGGTTTCGGCAAGACGGAAGTCGCGCTGCGCGCCGCCTTCCGCACCGTCTGGTCCGGCCGCCAGGTCGCCGTCCTCGCGCCCACCACGATCCTCACCCAACAGCACCTGGCCACCTTCCGGCGGCGCTTCGAGCGCTTTCCCGTGCGCGTCGAGCCGCTCTACCGCTTCCAGACCCGCAAGGAACAGGCCGAGATCATCCGCGGCCTCAGGACCGGCGAGGTCGACATCGTCGTCGGTACCCACCGCCTGCTCTCCGGCGACGTCCACTTCCACGACCTGGGCCTGCTGGTGATCGATGAGGAACATCGTTTCGGCGTCGCCCACAAGGAGCGCCTCAAGCGCCTCCGCCGCGGCGTCGCCGTGCTGACGCTCACCGCCACGCCCATCCCCCGCACCCTCCAGTTCGCCCTCTCGGGGCTGCGCGACCTGTCGCTCGTCACGACCGCTCCCGAGGACCGCCTCGCCGTCCGCACCACCGTGGCCCAGGACGACCCCGAGCTGATCCGCCGCGCGATCCGGCGCGAGCTCTCGCGCGACGGGCAGGTCTTCTTCGTGCACAACCGGGTCGAGACGATCCACCGCGTCGCCGACCGCATCCGCGAGCTCGTCCCCGAGGCGCGCCTGGCCGTCGCCCACGGCCAGCTCGCGGAGGACGCGCTCGAACAGGTGATGGTCGATTTCGTCGCCGGGCGCTGGGACGTGCTCGTCTGCACCTCGATCATCGAGTCCGGCCTCGACATTCCGCGCGCCAACACCCTGATCGTCGACCGCGCCGACACCTTCGGCCTGGCCCAGCTCTACCAGATCCGCGGTCGCGTCGGCCGTTCCCGCCAGCAGGCCTTCTGCCACCTCCTCGTCCCCCCCTGGCCCAAGCTCACCGCCGAGGCGCGCCAGCGCATCGAGGCTCTCGCCCGCTTCACCGCCCTCGGTTCGGGCTTCACCGTCGCCTCCCTCGACCTCGAGATCCGCGGCGCCGGCGACCTCCTCGGCGCCGACCAGTCGGGCCACGTCGCCGCCGTCGGCTTCGACCTCTACTGCCATCTCCTCGAGGAGGCCGTCGCCCGCCTGCGCGGCGAACCGCCTCCCGACGACCTCGAACCCGAACTCAGCGTCGCCGCGGCCGCCCTGATCCCCGAGGACTACGTCGAGGATCTCGGACAGCGCCTCGAACTGTACCAGCGCCTCGCCGCCGGCCCCGGCGAGGAGGAGGTCCGGGGCGTCGCCGCGGAGCTGCGCGACCGCTTCGGCCCCCTCCCCGAACCGGCGGAACGTCTCGTCGAACTGATGGTCGTCAAGACCATCCTCCGGCGCCTCCGCGCCGCGGGTCTCGAGGCCCGCGCCGGCAAGGTCGCCGTCCACCTGCGCCCCGACACGCCGCTCGACCCCGCCCGCGTCATGCACCTCGTCCGCCGCCCCGGCTCCACCTGGCGCGTCACCCCCGACCTGCGCGTCGAGTGGCGCGCCGGTGCCGCCGACCGCGACGACCCCGTCGCCCACGCCGCCCGTGTCGTCCGCGAACTCCTCGCCTGCACCCGTCCGCCCGACGCCCCGGCCGGGTCCTGATCCGTGCCGCGCCCCGAGTTCGTCGCGGCCGGCGACGAAAGACCCCCCTTCCGCCTCTCGACGGCCGCTCCTTCCCCGCCGCTTTCCGGATCGCCCGGCCGGCCCGCCCGTAGGGAAGCGGTCCGGGACCCCGGCGCGCGGCGGGTCGCGATTGACCCGCCCGCGCCCGCGGCACTATGGTTCCGAAAATACCCCGAAACCTCGGGGTGAAAGGAGTCGGAACGATGCGCGCATCCCGCAAGGCACTCCCTGCGATCCTGGTGCTCCTCGGCTTCGGTGCCTGCACCGGCGGCACCCTGTCGATCGCTCAGCGGATCGCCGTCACGCACAACGTCCTCGGCCCCGCGGGCTTCGCATCGCTCGGTCCGATCTCCGAAGGACGGCTCGGACAGGGCGAGTCCGACGACGTCGAGGTCCAGTTCCAGGCGCGACAGTGCTACTCGATCAACGCTTTCGGCGACGACGGCATCTGGGACCTCGACCTCGACGTCCTCGACGCCGAGGGCGTTCCGGTCGCCGGCGACGCCTCCCGCAGCCCCCAGGCCTCCGTCCACTTCTGCCCCGAACGCAGCGGCCGCTTCACCCTCCGCATCTCGGCCGCCTCCGGCGCGGGCCACTGGGCGGCCGGCGTCTGGTCGCCCTCCGCCGGCGGCGCCTCCTTCGGCGGCGCCGGAACCGGTGGCGGCGGCACCTGTGACGCCCCCGTCGATCTCGCCCCCGGTGCCACCGTCCGCGGCACCACCGCCGGCGGGGAGGACCGGATGACCCCGGCCCCCAACTGCGTCAACCCCGGCGACAGCTTCGCTCCCGATGCCGTCTACCGCGTCACCGTCAAACAACGCGGCGTCCTGCGCGCGCGCCTCCGCACGCAGTACGACGGCGTCCTCTCCCTTCTTTCCGAATGCTCCGGCGGCGACGTCGGCACCCTCGAGTGCAACGACGACGCCACCCGGGAGGACACATCGCTCGCCGCTCTCGAAGCCCGCGTCGAACCCGGAACCTACTACCTGGTTGTCGACGGCTACGGCAACGAGTCGGGAACCTACACTCTGGAGACCGCGTTCGAGGCGCTGCGCGACCCGGCCGAAGTCTGCGCCGACCTCCCCGTCCTCACCCCCGGCGAGGAGGTCTCCGGCTCGACGGAAGGGCAGGGCGACGACTTCCGCACCGATCAGGAATGCACGGCCGGCAGCCGCGCCCCCGACGTCGGCTACCGCCTCGAGATCGCCGAGCCGTCCCGCGTCCGCCTGACTCTCTCCTCCGACTACGACGGCGCCCTCGCCATCCGCTCCGACTGCCTCCGCGAATCCACCGTCCTCGCCTGCAACGACGATTTCGGCGAGGGCGAGGAGGGAACCCGGCACTCCCAGATCGTCGCGCAGCTCCAGCCCGGCACCTACACCGTGATCGTCGATGGCTACGAAGGCGAGGCCGGCAACTTCCGCCTCAACGCCACCGTCGTCCCCGTCGGTCGCCCGACCGCCGAGAACGACACCTGCCGCGGCGCGACCGCTCTCCGTCCCGACCAGGACGGCGCCGCCGACACCTTCCTCGCCGCCGACGACTACCGCGGTTCCTGCATCGCCCAACCCGGCGCCCCCGACGTCGTCTTCCGCGTCGAGGTCCCCGCCCGCAGCCTGCTCACCGCCACCGCCTCCGGCGGCGACCTGCGCGACCCGGTTCTGTACCTCCAGGGCACGTGCGGCGAGTCCTCCTCCGAGCAGGCCTGCGGCACGCGGACCCTCAGTCGCGTCGTCCCCGCCGGCACCTATTTCCTCGTCGTCGACGGCGGGCGCAACGACGCCATGGGCTCCACCACCGTCCGCTACGAGCTTTCCGACGTCGGGCCGCTGGAGGCCGCCTGCTCCGACGCCCCGCTCCTCGCCCCCGGCGAGACGGTCCGCGGCCGCACCAGCGGTCAGGGCCGCTTCGGCGCCGCCTGCGGCGAGGGCGCCGCGGGCCCGGAGGCCGTCTATCAGCTCCGCATCCGCGAGCGTTCCCGCGTCGAGATCTCCGTCGAGGCGCAGTTCGATTCGGTGCTCTACGTGCGCCGCGACTGCGTCGACCCCGGCACCGTCGTCGATTGCAACGACGACGCCGGCGACTCCAATCACTCGATGCTCGATTTGACGCTCGACCCGGGCACCTACTACGTCTTCGTCGACGGCTACGGCGCAGGCAACGAGTCGGGCTCGTTCACGCTGCGGGCCGAGGTGACCCCGCGCTAGGCGGCGTTCCCGCAGGTTCCGCGCCGATGACTCCCCTCCTCGTCTGGTACGGGCACGTCGCCGCGGGCGCGCCGCGCCGCCCCGTCTCCGGCCTCGCCCTGGCCCGCCGCGCCGTTCTCGCGGCCCAGGCCCAGGGCTTCGACCGCATCGCCGTCGCCGTCCGCCACACCGACCTTCTCGAGGTCCGCGCCGGGCTGTTCCGCGATCGTCGCATCCGCGCCGACGTCTCCGTCGTCGAGGTCGAATCCGCGCCGTCCGCGGCCGTCGCCCATCTTCTCCGTGCCGGCGACCCCGACGTCGTCGTCGTGCTGGGCGATCGCGTCTGGACCCCCCGGATTCTCGCCCCGCTCCGCGAACCGCTCGCTCCCGGCGTCGCCGCCCGCACCCTCGTCGCCGACCCGACCGACCCCGACGGGCATCCCTCCGGGCTCCTCCGCGTCCGCCACGAACTCCTCGACCGCCTTCCCCTCGCCGATGGTCCCACCGCCGGCGGCTTGGCCCGGGCGGCCGGCGAGTCCGGACGCGTCGAGACCGTCGCGACCGGCCGCCACTGGCACGTCGTGCGCACCCCGGAAGACACCCGGGCGGCCGAGACGCTGCTGCTCCAGGCGCTCCGCAAGCCGGCCGACGGCATCGTCGCCCGCCACATCAACCGGAACCTGTCCCTCGTCCTCACCCGTCGTCTCGCGCACACCGCGATCACGCCCAACCAGGTCAGCGCCGTCGTCCTGCTGATCGGTCTCGCTTCCGGACCCTTCGCCGCCCTCGGCTCCTGGCTCGGCTTCGCCCTCGGCGGCCTCTGCTACTACCTCTCGTCCGTCCTGGACGGTTGCGACGGCGAGCTCTCCCGCCTGAAGTACCTCGGCTCCCCCCTCGGCGCCTGGGTCGATACCGTCGTCGATGACCTCGTCGGTCTCTCCTTCCTCTCGGGCCTCTACCTCGGCCTGCACCGCGCCGCCGGCCACCCGTGGTGGCTCTGGATCGGCGTCGCCACCGTTGGCGCCTACGCCCTCACCATCTTCCCCCGCTACTGGTTGTTCGTCGCCCGCATCGGCGTCGGCGACCACCAGAAACTCGCCGCCGACACCCGGCCCGCCGACCCCCGCGGTCTCGCGCGCCTCGTCCTCCTCCTGCGCGACAACATCTTCCGCATCGATTTCCTCACCTTCTCCGCGATGGTGGTCTGCGTCGCCGGCGTCCCCGCCGTCTTCGCCGCCTCCTACGCCGCCGGCTCCGTCGCCTCGCTGATCGACACCGTCGTCACTTTCCGCCGCTTCCTCCGCCGGCCCTGAGCGGCGCGCTCCACGTCCCGCGCGCCTCCCCGTTCGCGGCCGGGCGTTCTCGACGGCGCCGGACCCGCGACGTTGCGCCGCGCGCGCCCCTGCGCCCGCGGCCCGCTCCGCGCGGCGGTTTCTGGCGAAGCCGCCCTACCGTCCGCTGAAGTACAGGTCCGGTCGCCGGTCCCCCAGCCGGTCGTTCCGCTCCGTGATCCGCTTGTCGCGCGAGAGATCCAGGTCCACCTCGACCACCAGCGTCTCTTCCCCCTCCGCCGGCGCCTGTCCTAGACACCGCCCCCGCGCGTCCAGCACCTGGCTCCGGCCGGTGAACGACAATTCCTCCCCGGCCCGCCGCTCCGCGCCCACCCGGTTGCACGTCGCGCACGCCACCCCGTTTTCGAGCGCCCGGGTCACCATCGCCGCCTGGCAGTACGGCAACACGAGGTTCGCCGGATGGGCGATCAGGTCCGCCCCCTGCAAGGCCAGCGAACGCGCCGCCTCCGGGAACAACCAGTCGAAGCAGATCATCAGCCCGAGCCGGAAACGATCCAGCTCGTGCACCCGGAACGGGTCCGGCCCTGGGTCGAAGCAGAGCCGCTCCCGATCGAACAGGTGCACCTTGCGATACAGACCCACCACGCCGTCCGGGCCGATGTACACCGCCGCGTTGTACAGCCGCTCCCCCGCCCGCTCCGCCAACCCGGCCACCACCCGCGTCCCCCGCGCGCGGCACAGCGCCGCCAGCGCCTCGGTGCTCGGGCCCGGAACGGGTTCCGCCAACCGCGCGCATTCCGCCCGGTCCGCGAACAGGTAGCCCGTCGTCGCCAGCTCCGGCAGCACCCACAGATCCGCCGCCTCGCCCCGCAACGCCTTCCCGATCCGTTCCAGGTTCCGTTCGACCGCGCCGAACTCCGGCGCGAACTGGTACAGCCCGATCCGCATCGCCTGCCTCGCACCGGGCCCTACGACCCGTCCTCCTGCCGCCGTACGGGCCGGATCGGCCCCGGCGGCGAGCCCTGCCCGTTCTTCTCCCCGTCGCCGGCCGCCGGCCCGAACGGCAGCGGCGCCGGCGGCGGCGGCGCCAGCTCCGGGCTTCCGTCCGCGGCCGGCGCGCCGCCCGAACCGGCGT
>JAAZOP010000262.1 GCA_012797735.1 Myxococcales bacterium | reverse complement strand
GCGGTTCCGGCGGGCGAGGAGGGGGGGACCGCGACGGAGGAGGCGGCGGCGCCGGCCGAGGCGGTTGCGGCGGCGCAGGACGGTGGCACATGACGCAGCGGACGATCGGGGTCGTCGGCGGATCGGGGTTCTACAGGCTGCCCGGGCTGGAGGACGTGCGGGAGGTGACGGTCGAGACGCCGTTCGGGCCGCCGTCGGACGCGGTGGTCGCGGGGCGGCTCGGCGACACGAACCTGCTGTTCCTGCCGCGGCACGGCCGGGGGCACCGGCTCACGCCGTCGCAGATCAACTACCGCGCCAACATCCTCGCGCTCAAGCAGCTCGGCGCGCAGGCGGTGATCTCGGTGTCGGCCTGCGGTTCGATGAAGGAGGAGATCGGCATCGGCGACATCGTGATCGCCGACCAGTTCTTCGACCGGACGCACGGCCGCAAGGACAGCTACTTCGACGACGGCGTGGCGGCGCACGTGCAGTTCGCGGACCCGGTCTGCGCGGACCTGGCGGCGACGCTGGCCGGCGCGGCGGAGGAGCTGGGCTACAAGGTGCACCGCGGCGGGGTCTACCTCTGCATCGAGGGGCCGGCGTTTTCGACGCGGGGCGAGTCGCGGATCTACCGCGGGTGGGGCGTCGATGTGATCGGGATGACGAACATCCCGGAGGCCAAGCTGGCCCGCGAGGCCGAGCTGTGCTACGCGACGATCGCGATCCCGACCGACTACGACTGCTGGCACGACGACCACGCCGACGTCGACGTGTTCGCGGTGATCCAGGCGCTCCGGGAGAACGTACAGCGGGCGCAGGCGATCGTGGCGCGTGCGGCGCCGCGGGTGAAGGTCCCGCGGACCTGCGGCTGCCCCACCGCGCTCGACACCGCCCTGATCACCGACCCGGAGGCGATCGCGCCGGCGACGCGCCAGCGGCTGGCGCCGATCCTCGGCCGGGTGCTCGAGGCGCGCGGGGCCTGATCGCGGCCTGCGGGGGCGGACGGAGGAGGGGTGCGTGAGTCTGCTGATCGTGGGCTCGATGGCGCTGGACGACCTGGAGCTGCCCTCCGGCCGTTTCCGGAACGTGCTCGGCGGGTCCGCCACCCACTGCGCCTTCGCCGCCTCGTCGCTGACCCGCTGCCGGATCGTGGCGGTCGTCGGGCGCGACTTCCCGGCGCGGGCGCTGGCGCGGTTGCGGGCGCGCGGGGTCGATCTGGCCGGCGTGGCGCGGGCCGACGGGCCGACGTTCCACTGGTCGGGGAAGTACCTCGAGCAGTTCCGGTCGCGCGTCACGCGGTTCACGCGGCTCGGGGTGTTCGCGCGCTTCGAGCCGGAGATCCCCGCCGCCTGGCGGACCGGCGGCACCGTCTTCCTCGGCAACATTTCGCCCGTGCTCCAGGCCCGGGTGCTGGACCGGATCCGCCGGCCGCGCTTCACGGCGATCGACACGATGAACTTCTGGATCGCGCGGGAGCGGGCGGCGCTGGAGGCGGTGGTGCGGCGGGTCGACGCGGTGTTCGTCAACGACGAGGAACTGCTCGAGTGGACCGGGGCGGGGAACCTCTTCCGCGGGATCGAGGCGCTGCACGCCCGGGGGCCGCGGGTGGTGGTGGTGAAGCGGGGGGAGCACGGCGCGTGGTTGTCGGACCGCGGCCGCCTCGCCTTCGCCCCGGCGGTTCCGGTGCGCGAGCCGGTGGACCCGACGGGGGCCGGGGACGCCTTCGCGGGAGGGTTCCTGGGGTGGGTCGATCGCGCGCGGCGGGTCGATCGCGCGACGCTGCGGTCGGCGCTGTTCGTCGCGGCGGCCGTCGCCAGTTTCGCGGTGGAGGGGATCGGCGCCGACACGCTGGCCCGGGTCACCCCGGCCCGCATCGCCGCGCGGCGGCGGGTCCTGCGGACGCTGACCGTCGGATGCTGAAAGGCCGTCTTCCGCGCGACAAGGCGCTCGACGAGCGCGCGCGGCAGATTGCGGGGGATACAGGGCCTCGCCAAAGTCGCCGCCGCCAATGCCTGACGGGCTCCAGGCTCCGGGCTCGAGGCTGCAGGCCGGCGGAATCACGATCGCCATGTCGTTCCTGGAGCCTGCCCCGAAAATCGCCCGTTTCCTGCACATCCGCCCAGCGTTTTCGTGATTCGCGGGTCGCCCGTCAGGGCGGTGGGCAACTGAAGCCTCGCGCCGGCCGGCGATGCGGACTTCGGCGACACCCTGACGGAGGATTGCGGGGTAATGAGCCGGGACATCATGGACCACCCTGGTGTGCTCGGTGATGGGCAGGACATCGCCGAGGAGTTGGGGCAAGGGACCGAGGTGGTCCAGCAGGATGGTGGGGAACAGGGCGATGTCGCGACGGAGTTGCGGGAG
>JAAZOP010000261.1 GCA_012797735.1 Myxococcales bacterium | reverse complement strand
GCCGCCGATCGCGAACGCGAAGCTCGAGTCCCAGATCCACTGGTAGCCGATGATCGCGCCGGCCCGGACCAGCTCGATGTAGTCGTCCGTCGCTTCCGTGAAGCCCAGGTGGTCGTAGCCGATCCGCGGGCCGACGTACAACCCCTCGGGCGCGCGCCCACCGGGGAAGAAGTTCAACCCCGTGAGCCCGCCGACCATGTAGAACCCGCCGTCGCCGACCCCGAAGTACATGAAGTCGACCTGGAACGGGAAGGCCATCCAGTCCATGATCTTGAACTCGAAGTGCAGTCCGCCGAACCAGATCAGAACCGGGTTCAGGCTGAACACCGCCCAGTAGGGGCTCGTTTCCGGCTCCGGTTCCTCCACCATGTACACCGGCTGCGGCTGGGCGTAGACCACCTGCTGCTGCGGCGCCGGTTCCGCATAGACGACGGTCGGCGGCGGCGCCGGCTCGGCCACGACCACCGTCGGCGGCGGCGGTGTCGCCACATCGACCACCACCGTCGGCGGCGGCGGCACGTTCACCTGGCCGGTGACCGTCACCGTCTGGCCGGCCGCGACCGCCGGCACCAGCAGCGCCGTGAACAGGAACGCGAACAAGACCTTCTTCCTCATCGTCTCCCTCCTCCAGTGCGGGCCGGTCGCGCCCAGTCCCTGGTCCACCGGCCGCCGGTTCCCGCAACTCCAGAACGGCCTTCGACCGGGCGCCAGTCCTTTCCCTTCACGGTCTCTCGCGTCCGGTGGTGCGTGCGGGAACGCACGGGGCCCCGGATGCGGAACCCAGCGAAACGACGCGCTTCGGCGACGGCCGGTCGCCCGGGGCGGCGCCGCGTCGAGGAGCCGCAGGCTGGCAGCCGTCCGGGTCGTGCGGTAGATTGACCCCTCCGGTGCGCCGGAAGGAGGTCGGGATGGACACGCGGTCGCCGTTCGCTTGGTTGCTGTTCCTGGGCCTCGCCGCCGCGGGCTGCGGGGATGACGCGGGGACCGGCGCCGATGCCGGAGACGATGCGGACGTCGAGGGGCGATCGGACGTGGAGGTTCCGGCGGACGCGCCGGTCGATCTCTTGATCGATTCTCCGGGCGAATCGCCGGGAGAGATCGAGGGGGAAGCCGAAGACGATGCTGCCGCGGACGACGCGCCCGACGCCGGTCCGGACGACGCCGTGCCGGGGCGCTGCGGCGACGGACGGGCGGACCCCGGCGAGGAGTGCGACGACGGCAACGGCATCGCCGGCGACGGTTGCGAAGCCGACTGCTTCTACAGCTGTCACGCCGCGACCGACTGCGACGACGGCCTCGAGTGCTCGGTCGATGCCTGCGTCGAGGCGGGGACGGGGCGGTGGTGCGAGCACGTTGTGGCGCCGGCGGGCGCGGTTTGCCGGGAGGCCGCAGGCGCGTGCGACGTCGCGGAGGTGTGCGACGGCGCGACGCTCGACTGTCCCGCGGACGGGCGGCTCGAGGCCGGCGTGGTCTGCCGCTTCGCGGCAGGCCCGTGCGACGTCGCGGAGGTGTGCGACGGCGCGACGTCCGACTGTCCCGCGGACGAAGTGTCGCCGGCGGGCGCGGCCTGCGACGACGGCAACGCCTGCTCGCTCGAGGACGCCTGCGACGGCGCCGGGGCGTGCGTCGGGGTCACGTTCGCGCCGCCGGGACCGTTCCGGGCGTTGCTGCCGCAGAACGGCGCCCTGCTGGGCCGGTTCCGCGGCGCGCCGGTGCGACCGCAGTTCCAGTGGCTCGAGCCGTACCTCGAGCCGGGATGTCCGGCGCCGACATACGACCTGCAGGTCGACGACTCGTGCTCGCCCCACGGCTTCGCGTCCTGCGATTTCGGCTCGCCCGAGGTCGACGCGCGGGGGTGGCCGGATTCGGCGTACGCGGTGACGACCGACCTGCCGGTCTCGGCGACGGCGCCGGTCGGGCGCCGCTACTACTGGCGGGTGCGCGCTTGCCGGGGCGCGGCGTGCTCGGCGTGGACCCCGGTCCGCTACTTCGACCTGGGGCGCGTGCCGCAGGACGTCAACGGCGACGGCTACAGCGACGTGGCGGTGGGCGCGCCGGCGCAGGACGCCGGGACGACGGACGAGGGGAACGTGTTCGTCTACTACGGCGGTCCGTCGGGGCTGCCGGCGACCCCGTCCGTGACGCTCGATTCGCCGACCGGCGAGGCCGGCGCCGCGTTCGGCCAGAGCGTCGCGCTGACCGACCTCGAGGGCGACGGGTTCGCGGACCTGGTCGTCGGCGCTCCGGCCGAGGACAACGGCTCGACCGACGAGGGGAACGCCTACGTCTACCGGGGCGGCGCGGCGGGACTGCCGCCGGCGCCGACGCAGGTGATCGACAGTCCGAGCGGCCAGGCGTCGGCGTTCTTCGCGAACGAGCTGGCGGCGGCCGGGGACGTCAACGGCGACGGTCGCGGCGATCTGGTGATCGGCTGCCTGCTCTTCGACGGCGCCGCGGTCGACGAGGGGGCGGCGTCGGTGTACGTCGGCGACCTGGCGGGGGTGTTCCCGTCGCCGGTGGTGTCGTGGCTCGCGCCGGTCCACGAGGCACGGGCGCAGTTCGGGCGCGCGGTGGCCGGCGCCGGGGACCTCGACGGCGACGGCTACGCCGACGTGGCGGTGGGCGCGCCGTTCCAGGACGGTGCGGCGACGGACGAGGGGGCGGTCTACGTCTACCGCGGCGGGCCGTCCGGTCCGTCCGCGGTTCCGGACGTCGTGCTGGCCGAGCCGTCGCACCAGGCCGGGGCGCTCTTCGGCCGCGCGGTCGCCTCGGCCGGCGACATCAACGTCAACGGTTTCTCCGAACTGCTCGTGGGGGCGCCGCTGCGCGCCAACCCCGAGGCCGACGAGGGGAACGTCTATGTCTACTACGGCGGTCCGTCGGTCGTGGCCGGGACGCCGTCCGGCGTCTTCGACAGCCCGCTGGACGCGGCCGCCTCGTTCGGGTTCGCCGTCGCGGGGGCGGGCGACGTCAACGGCGACGTCAACCCCGACGTGTTGATCGGCGCCCTGTACGCCTCGGCCCCCGCGTTCCACGAGGGGAACGCGTTCGTCTACCACGGGTGCTACTGCGGGGTGATCCACACGGAGCCGGCGACGGCGACGCTGGACAACCCGGACGGCCTGGCCGAGGCGCTGTTCGGGCAGGCCGTGTCCGGCGCGGGGGACGTGAACGGCGACGGGTTCGCCGACGTCGTCGTCGGCGCCCTGGCGCACACCGGGACCGCGACGCACGAGGGGTTCGCGTTCGTGTACCACGGGTCGTCGGGCGGCCTGCCGCCGCTCCCCACGCTGCGACTCGCGAACCCGGCGGCCCAGGCCAGCGGTTTCTTCGGCGCGGCGGTGGACTGAGATGCGCGCCGTCCGATGGTGGTGGGCCGTCGTGCCGGCGCTGCTGCCGCGGCCGGCTCCGGCGCAGGAGAACGTCTCGTCGGGGGGACGGGTCGAGACCGACCTGTACGTGCACGAGGAGAATCCGCCCGAGGCGTTGCTGGACGGGGTGCCGGAGACCCACTTCTGCCAGCACCGGATGCTCGACGCGGACTGGCGGATGTGGTTGCGGGTCCCCGCGCGGCTGTCGCGCGTCACGTTCGTCCAGGGCTGGGAAGGCTGGGAACAGCCGACGGCCGTCCGGCTCGAGGTGGCCGACGGCACCACCGCCGATCTGACGCTCGAACCGGGCACGCGGCGCGAACAGTCGTTCCCGCTCGACTTCGCGAACCCCACGGCGTTCGTCGATGTCCGCGTGATCGCCGTGGCCCCGGACGGCGACGACAGCGGGTGGGGCGGCTTCGGCGAGATCCGCTTCGACGGGGTGCCGGTGGATCCGGCGGATGCCACGCCGCCGGCGATCTCGAACGTGCGGATCGAGCGCGAGGGGGAGGCGGCGGCGACGATCCGATGGACGACGAGCGAGCCGGCCACGAGCCAGGTGCGGTTCTCGACGGAAACCAGCCTGCCGGAAGCGACGGCGCCGGACCCGGCGCTGGTCACGGAGCACGCCGTGCGGATCGCAGGGTCGGCCCCGCTGCGCGGCTACGTCGAACTGCGCTCGGCGGACGCCGCGGGCCACCGCGCCGAGGCGCGCGACCCGGCGTTCGTCACGCTCGACACCGACTGGGCCTGGGGCGTCGGCGGCTGGTCGTTCCACCTCGACGGCCGCTGGCGGCCGGCGCCCGAGGTGTTCGCGGAGGACGGGCTGCCGCTGGACTTCGTCCAGGCGTGGGTCGGAGGCGGGAGCTGGCGGGACTGGTTCGACGCCGGCGGCGTGCGGCGGATGGTCGAGGCGGGGCTGACGCCGGACGTGATCCACTACTACTTCGGCGACCCGACGCGCGAGGAGGTCGAGGCGGGCCGGGCGGCGTTCCTGGAGGACATCCGCTACCTGGCCGACCTGCTGGCGGCCAGCGGCGTCGGCGACCGGACGATCGTCACGCTCGAGCCCGAGTTCAACCAGGACGGCGTCTCCGCCTGGGACGGCTGGAACGACGTGGCGCTCGAGGCGATGCGCATCCTGCGCGAGACCGCCGGCGCGAAGGTCGGGCTGCTGGCGGGCGACTGGGACATCGATCACCTGTTGACGATCTCGATGGGCCGCGCCGCCCCCTACTCCGACTTCGTCGCCTTCCAGGAAATGCGCGCCTCGACGCAGGACGACCCGCAGGACGCGGAGGAGGTCGTCGATCGCGCGATCCGTTTCTCCCACTGGCTGTCGCGCACCTTCCTGCGCCCGGTCCGCTGGGGCTACCTGATGGTCTCGGACTACGGCGGCTGGAGCGAGGTGCAGCGACGGGTCGTGGTGGAACTGTGCGAGCGCCTGCCCGAACTGCAGGCCAACCAGGTGGTCGCCGTGTCGTGGATGTCGTACCTCGACTCGCCCGGAGCGGGCGGCTACTTCGACGAGGCCGAGGGATACAAGGGGTTGAAGACGGAGGACGGCGAGGGCAAGCCGGCGTTCTTCGTGTTCCGCGAGTGCGTGACGCATGGTCCGACGTGGCTCGAGACGGGTCGCTGGCCGCCGGGCGGCGGCCCCGTGCCGGACGGCGGCTGCGGCTGCCG
>JAAZOP010000004.1 GCA_012797735.1 Myxococcales bacterium | reverse complement strand
CTTCCGCGGCGGCCGCGGCGCCCAAGGCCGCCGCGCCGACACCCCCGCCACCGTCGCCGCCTTCCGCCCCAGGTTCCGCGCCGCCGAAGGCCGCCGCACCGGCTTCGCCGCCGCCGGCCGCACCCGCGGCGCCGCCCTCGGAGCCTCCGGCCGACGAACCCGTGGTGGAGGTGCGCGACTCGGACCTGCTTCCGGAAGCCGGGGTGGTCGAGGTGGATGCGAGCGAGTTGGGCGAGGTCGAGGAGGAGAGCGAACCGGGTATCGGCCCGGACACGTCGCCCCGGATCGCCGCGGCCGCCGCGCCGCGGGTGCCGGACCATCTACGCGAGTGGCTGTCGGGGGAGTGGCCCACCTACGCGCTGCGGATGGACGACGGGGTGCGGTTGTACCGCCGACGCGGGGTCGGCCGGCCGCTGGCCGGACGAACCGGGCTGGGCCTGGCCTGCCGGCTGTTCGTGCACGAGGAGGTTCCGTGGCTCGAAGTGGCCGCGGTGGCGGGAGCGGGGGGGACGGTCGAGTGGCTCGAGTCGTGGCTCGTGCACTTCGAACTGGTCGAGGATGCGGCCGTGGTGCGGGCGCTGGGAGAGCGGTTCGAGGCCCGGCTGATCGAGGTCGATGAGGCCGGCCGGGTCGTGTGGGACGCGCTCGTGGAGGCGCCGCTCGCGCCCAACGTGGTGCGCATCCGTCAGGCGGCCGACCGGCGGGACGCCCGGCGCAAGGGCGACCGCGGGGCCGCGCTGGCGGCGGCTCGGGCCGAGGCGGGTGCGTGGCTGGACCGCGAAGGGCTGCCGGTGTTCGACGCGCCGGAGCCGGCGACTCCCGCAGAAACGCAACGCACGCTGGTCGAGCTGACCCCGTGGATGACCCCGGAGGCCGAAGAGCGGCTGCTCGTGGAGCGCTCGGTGCCCGCGGAAGCGCTGGACGGCTACCGCCGCCGGACGCTGGCGGCCGCGGTCCAGGTCGGCCTGTGGTTGCCGGCGGACCTGGCGCAGCGCGCGGTCCAGGACGGGCTGGCGCCGAACGCCGCGCGGCTGACGGCGCAACTGGTCGAAGGGTTCTACCGGCTGTGCGGGAAACGTCACGACCTGAGCCGCGAGGCCGTGGCGCGGAACTGGCTGTACCTGGCGCGGGACGCGGAGCAGCACGGACTGCTGCTGGAACCCCAGCGGCTGGCCTGGATGCACGCGCTGCTCCGCTCCGCGGGGCTCGGCGAGGGAATCGCGACGGCGACCGGCGGGCCGGAGACGGCCAAGGGAGACATGGACCTGCTCCTGCGGTGGCTGGCCGTGCCGGAGGGTCGGGCGGCCGCGTTGCGCGAGCTGCAGCGGGGGCGCCTGGCGGAGTACACCCCCGACCTCGCCGTCGCGCTCGACACCCTGGACGCCCTCGACCTGCTCGACGCCCTCCTCGAGCTGCGCGGCAACGAGGACCTGCTGGCAGACCTGCTGATGGCCGGCCTGGACGCCCGTGGGCGGCCCCTCCGGCTCGCCTCGGCCGCCGGCCTCGGCCACCTCGGGCTGCGGCGCGCGATCGTGCCGCTCGTGCATCTGCTCCTGCGGGCCGACTCGGCGGACTGGCGCTTCGTCGGCTCCGCGATCGCCTCCTACGGCGCCACCGGCGTCCGAGCGCTCGAGCCGATGCTCGCCGACCCGCGGGGCAAGGAGGACCGGCTGGCCTGGACGCTGGCCGGCTTCCAGGGGGCGGCGGCCCGGAGGCACGTGCAGGGCCTGACGGAGAGCGGGGAGATCCTGACCGCGGCCATCGCGCGCCGGGCGGGCGAGCTGCGGGGGGACGTCGAGGCGTTCCGCGCCAGCCTGGAGGCGGACGACGGCGTGCGGGACGCCCGCGCCTTCGTGCGCCTGGTGCCGCGCGTGCTGGGCGACGAGGAGCCCGGCGAGGTGCGCCGGACCCTGGTGGCGATCCGCTCGCAGGGCGGGATGGACATCTAGGGCCGACCTCTCCATAATGCTGCCGGCATGCGTCTAGGCATCTTCTCCGACGTCCACGCGAACCTCGAGGCCCTGGTGGCCGTGGTGAGCGCCTATCGCGACGAGGCGATCGACGAGTACTACTCGCTGGGCGACACGGTGGGATACGGCGCGTCGCCCAACGAGTGCTGCGACATCGTGCGCAAGCTGGTCAAGGCCACGGTGCTGGGCAACCACGACGCCGCGGTGGCCAGCCGGATGGACTACTCCTACTACTACGACGCCGCCCGCGCCGCGCTCGACTACCACGCCCGCCTGCTCGACCCCGGCCACATGGACTGGCTGCGCGAGTTGCCCTACACGCATCCGCTGCCGGAGTACGGCGTGCTGCTGAGTCACGGCTCGCCGTTGCAGCCCGAGGAATTCGACTACGTGTTCACCGAGGACCAGGCGCGGACCTTGCTGGGGATCTTCGACCGCCTGCCGCGCGTCACGTTCATCGGCCATTCGCACCTGTGCCGCGTGTTCGCGCTGTCGCGCGACCGGGCCTACGAGATTCCGGTCGGCCGGCACGTGCTGGACCCGGGCCGCAAGTACATCGTCAGCGTCGGCTCGGTCGGCCAGCCGCGCGACTTCGACAACCGGGCCTCGTACACCATCTTCGACACGAACAGCTCGGTGGTCGAGTTCCGCCGCGTGCCGTACGACATCGAGCGCTGCGCGGGGAAGATCTTCCGTTCGCCGCTGGCGCCGAACTTCGGCAACCGACTGTTTCTCGGCTTGTGAGGGGTCGGGGGTGCCGCGAAGCGTTCGCCGTTCGCCCGCCGGTCGCGTCGTCGCCGTGACCGGCACGCGCGGGTTCCTGGGCCGCGAACTCGTCGCCCGCCTCGAGAGCGACCCGGCCTGCGCCACCGTCCTGGCGCTCGACGCCCCCGTCGCCTCGACCGCCTCGCCCCGCGTGGCCGCGCACGAGATCGACCTCGCCCGCCCCGGCGCCGACCAGCGCCTTGCCGCGGTGCTCCGCGACGCGGGGGCGGACACCGTGGTGCACGCCGCCTTCGTGCCGGCCCCGACGCACGACGTCGAGTCCGCCCACGAGCTCGAATCGATCGGCACCCTCAACGTCCTCGCGGCGTGCGAGGCCTCCCCCGTCCGGCGGCTCGTGGTCTGGAGCCAGACCGTGCTGTACGGTGCGCGTCCGGACAACCCCGCCCTGCTGCCCGAGAGCTGGCCGCTCCGCGGCGCCTCCGACAGCCCCTTCCTGCGCGACAAGCTGGAAGCCGAACGCCTCGTACACGACTTCGCCCGGCGCGTGCCGCGCGTCCGCACGGCCGTGCTGCGCACCGCGCCGATCGTCGGTCCGCACGCCGCCGGCCTGATCCCGTCGCTCCTCGAACGGCGCTTCGTGCCGGTCGCCGCGGGCTACGATCCGCTGATGCAGGTCGTCCACGAGTACGACGTGCTCGACGCCTTCAAGCGCGCCGTCGAGGTCGAGGCGGACGGCCCGTTCAACATCGTCGCCGAGGGTGTCCTTCCGATCCGCACGGCGCTGCTCGTCGCCGGCCGCGTTCCGCTGCCGCTGCCGGCCTACGCCCTCCGCCGGTTGTTCGCCGTGCTGTGGGCCGTGCGCGCCGGCGAGGCCTCCTCCCCGTTCGTCGACTACCTGATGTACCCGTGCGTCGCCGACGGCAGCCGCGCCGCCCGGGAACTCGGCTTCCGCCCGACGTACTCGACGCAGGAATCGATCGGCGACCACGTCGCGCGGGGAACCGCGGAACGCAGGCCGGCCGCCGGCGCCGCCGGCGGTCGCGAGGAAGGGTGAGCCTCGTGGGCAAGCGACTGCTCGGCGACGATCCCTTCCGCAGCGCGTCCCCCGCGCCGACGGCGGGCGAGGAGGGCGCCCGCGGGGAGTCGCCGCCGCCCGAGGGGGAGGGCGCGCGAGAAGCGGCGGGAACGCGAGGCGGAGCCGGATCGCCGGCCGGCCGGCCGTCCGGGGAGAGCGATCCGGGGCACCGGGCGGCGCGATCG
>JAAZOP010000026.1 GCA_012797735.1 Myxococcales bacterium | reverse complement strand
CGCCTCCGCGGCGAAGTCCGCCGTCGCCGCGGCTGCGGCCACGTCCGGCGCCGCGGCCGGGACCTCCGCGGCCTGCGCGGCGTCGAGGAAATCGATGCGATCCACGAGGGCGGCGCCGGGCCCGAGGTGCGGGTCGCGTCCCGCGCCGCGGAAGGCCAGCTTCACGGTGACGAGGCCGGACAGGGAGTCGGGCACGGCGAAATCGACGGCGCCGTAGGCGGCGTTGGGCAGCATGCCGTCGCCGAGCGGTTCGCCATCGGCGTCCGCGGTGACGCGCCGTCCCCCGAGGGCGCGGGCCGTGACGCGCATCGTCGTGCCCCGGATCGCGTCGGCCGGCAGGTAGAGGCGGACAGGGGAGCGGGCGGCGACGATCACGGTCCGGCCGTCGTCCGTTCCGTCGCGGCCCCAGCCGGTGCGCCAGCGACCCAGCGTGGCGCCGAGATGCAGCCCGGTGCCGAGGTCGAGGCGCAGGCCCGGGGCGGCGAGTTCGAGGGTCGGGGCCTCCTCGACGAGGTCGTAGGCCGTGGAGAACGCACCGTCGTCCGCGGCCGGCGGATCGGCCGTCATCGCCGTGACGGCCGGTTCCTGGGATGGCTCCGGCGCCGGTTCCGGCGTTGCGGGCGGGACGGTCGAGGTGTCGCTTGTCGCGGCGGCCGGCAGGATCTCGGGCGGCGTGTGGGCGGGCTGGTTCGAGGCGGCGTCGCGGCCGGCGCAGGCGGTGCACAGCCAGACGAGCAGGACGGGAGCGCCGCGGCGGGTGCGGCGGCTCGTCGCCGGCGACGTGCCGGTCGTTGCCGGCAGGTCGGCGGCCGTCCCGGCCCGCGGATGGTCAGGGAGCGGACGGGTGCTACTCCGCGTCGTCGTCGCCCTCATCATCGTCGTCGCCCTCGTCGTTCTCACCGCCGGCCGGCGCGTCCAGCGGCCGTTCGCCCCCTTCTTCGAGCAGGGTGGCGATGCGGCGTTCCGCGGCCTCCAGGCGGCGGTGGCCCTCGCGGGCCAGCTTGACCCCTTCCTCGAACAGGGCCAGCGACCGTTCGACCGGCTGTTCGCCGGTCTCGAGCTGTTCGACGATCTCTTCCAGGCGGTGGAGGACCTCTTCGAAGCTTCGCGCGGACAGCTCCTGTGCGCTTTCGTCGGTCGGCTTGCGTTCCTTCTTCGCCATCGGGTGTTCTCTCCGGTGCGGCATCCTAGCGCCGGGCGGTCGCGGCGCCAAATTGCGGCGGGAGACCGGCAACCTTCGTCGGCCTCGTCGGCCGTCCCGCGGTCCCGCGGTGCCGGACGGCGGCCGGGCGGGGCATTCGTCTCTTGATCGCGTCCCGGAGAGCCGCTATGGCGGGAACTGCCGGAGCAAGGAGGCAGGTCGGATGAAGCGACTCGGGATGTTGGGATGGTTGGTGTTGTCCTCGGGGCTGGCGGGGTGTCCGAGGGGCGAGGCGGGGTCGGAGACGCCGGCGGCGGTCGATTGGCGCGACGGGACGTTGCCGGTCGAGGCCCGGGTGCGGGGGTTCCTCGACGAATTCGTCCCGCAGCGCGCGGCGCTGGACCGCGACGTCAACCTGGCGTACTGGGCGGCGACGAACGCGTCGAGCGAGGAGGAATCCGCCCGGGAGTACGCGCGCAAGGCGGAGCTCGAACTGGAGTGGCGGCGGCTGCACGCGGACCGCGAGCGGTTCGCGGCGCTCCAGGAGTTCCGCGACTCGGCGGAGCTGACGGACCCGCTGCTGCGGCGGCAGGTCGAACTCCTGTACCTCACGTTTCTGCCGAACCAGATTCCGGACGAGCTGCTGCAGCGGATCACGGACCTCTCGAACGAGATCGAGCAGACGTTCAACGCCCACCGGGCGCAGTTCGAGGGTTCGGAGGTCTCGGACAACGACCTGCGGGAAGTCCTGCAGAACGAGACCGACTCGACCCGTCGCCGGGCCGCCTGGGAGGCGCTGAAGCAGATCGGGCCCGTGGTGGCGGACCGGGTGCGCGAGCTGGCGCGGCTGCGCAACCAGGCCGCGCAGGCGGTGGGCTATCCCGACTACTGGCAGATGATGATGGCGGCGCAGGAGATGCCGCCGGACGAGGTGCTGGCGCTGTTCGACCGGGTCTACGAGATGACGGAGGAACCGTACACGACGGAGAAGGCGAAGCTCGACGCGACGCTGGCCGAGCGCTACGGGGTGACGGTGGACGGGTTGCGGCCGTGGCACTGCGCGGACCCGTTCTGCCAGTCCGCGCCGCAGGCGACGGACGTGGACCTGGACCGCTACTTCGCGAATCCGGACCCCGAGGCGCCGGACGGGTCGAACCTGGTGGCGCTGGCGGAGAAGTTCTACGCCGGTTTCGGGATGGACGTGGCGCCGATCCTGGCGCGCAGCGACCTGTACGAGCGGCCGTTCAAGGAGCAGCACGCGTACTGCACGGACATCGATCGGGCCGGCGACGTCCGGATGCTGTTGAATCTCAAGTCCAACGGCGACTGGGCCGACACGATCCTCCACGAGCTGGGGCACGCGGTGTACTTCGTGTACACGGACCGGACCGATCTGCCGTATCTGCTGCGCGAAATGCACACGGTGTCGACGGAGGCGATCGCGGAGCTGATGGGCGGGATGACGAAGAACGCCCGCTGGTTGCAGGAACTGGTGGGAGTGCCGGCGGAGGAAGCCGAGACGGTGGCCGCCGCCACGAGGCTCGAGGCGCGGTTGCAGAAGCTGATCTTCGCGCGCTGGAGCCTGGTGATGCTGCACTTCGAGCGGGCGTTGTACGGTGACCCGGAGCAGGACCTCGACACGTTGTGGTGGGACCTGGTGGAGCGCTATCAGAAGGTGACCCGGCCGGAAGGGCGCAGCGCGCCGGACTGGGCGACGAAGATCCACGTGGCGACGGTGCCGGTCTACTACCACAACTACCTGATGGGGGAGATGATGGCCGCGCAGATCCTCGAGGCGGTGGCGCGGGAGGTCTACGGCGGGGCGCCGGTCGAGGAGGTGATCTTCTACGGCAAGCCCGAGGCGGGGCGGTTCCTGATCGATCGGATCTTCAGCCGGGGCCACGTGGTGCGGTGGGACGACCTGATCGTGGAGGCGACGGGCGAACCGCTGGGACCGCGCGCGTTCGTCGAGCAGTTGCGGTAGGGCAAGGCCGTCGGGAGCGGCGCCGGACGCGCCGAAACGGTTGATCGTTCGGCGGATGCGGGCATATCATGGCGCCTCGAGTCGGCGCGGAGGCGCCTGCATGCCGGACGATCGGGAAAAGCACGAACTCGCCAGGATCGCCCTCCGGCGTCGTCTGGCAGGGACGTCCGTCCCGTCCGGGGCCTCGCGCGACGCCGGACCGCCGTCCTCCGGCGCTTCGTCCGGCGGTCCGCCGCGGGACGAGATGGACGAGATGTTCGACCGGTCGTTCGAGGCGACCTTCCAGCCGGCGCCCGCGGCCGAACCGGCGCCGCCGGCGGCGGGGGTGCGGGCGTTGCGGCAGACGATGGGCGACATCCAGGTGGATGTGGCCGAGCCGGTCTCGGAGGAGGAGGCGGCGGCGGCCGGCGGGGCGCCGGGTGTCCGCGCCGAGCTGTGGCGGCTGGCCCGCGAGGCCGGAGTCCCGGCGATCGATCTCGACCGGGTGACCGCGGATCTGTCCCAGCTCGACCTCGTCCCGCGCGAGATCGCGTTGCGGAACCTGCTGTTGCCGTTGTGCGTGCGCGAGGGCCGGCTGTTCGTGGTGGTGGCCGATCCGCAGCAGCGCCGTGCGCTGGACGAGTTGGAGTTCGTGAGCGGGCTGCGGTTGGTGCCCCACGTCGCGGCTCCGGCGCGGCTGCGGCCGTTCATCGAGTCGTGCTATCGCGCGCAGGCGGCCGGGCAGCGCACGTTCGGCTTGCCCGGCGCGTTGCCCGTGGGACAGATTGAAGCGGTGGTCGTGCGTCCTTCCGGCGCCCCGCCTCCGCCCGACGGGGGCGAGCTGGCGGCCGTCCCGGCCTCGGCGCAGCCGATCGATCTCGGCCTGGAGGATCCCGGTTCGGTGCCGTCGCCCGTGGCGGAGGCCGACGGACCGCGCGCGCGTCCGCGGGTGCTGGTGGTGGACGACGAGAGCGACATCCGGTTGCTGGTCGTCCGGGTGTTGCGGGACAAGGGCTACGAGGTGCTGGAGGCGGCGCAAGGGGCGGAGGCGCTGCGGATGGTGCAGGCGCAGTTGCCGGACCTGCTGGTGCTGGACGCGATGCTGCCGGAGATCCATGGCTTCGACGTCTGCCGCCGGATCAAGAACTCGCCGCGCTACCGGCACATTCCGGTGATCATGATCAGCGCGATCTATCGCGGGTGGCGTTTCGCCGCCGACCTCAAGAAGTCGTACGGCGTGGACTGCTTCCTGGAGAAGCCGTTCAAGATCGGCGAGCTGGTGGAGCGGGTGGGACAGTTATTGGCGGGACAGCCGGCCGCGCCGCCGCCGGCGCGCGAGTTGTCGGCCCGGGCGCAGGCGGAGCTGGCGGCCGGAATGCGTGCGGCGCGGGCCGGGGACCTGGACGGCGCGATCCGTCATCTGCAGGCCGGGTTGGAGGCCGACCCGCTGTCGCACCAGCTCCACTACCAGTTGGGTGGATTGTACGGGAAACAGGGGCGGATCTACGAGGCGATCCAGGCGCTGGAAACAGCCCTCGAGATCGAGCCCGGCGACTTCGCGACGCTGCGCGGCCTGGGCCAGCTCTATGAACACGCGGGCTTCCCGTGCAAGGCGGTCGAGATGTGGGAACGGGCGGCGGGGGTGACGACGGACGAGGCGGTGCGCAATTCGATCAAGGAGCACCTGCTCAAGCTGCTCTGACGAGTAGACAGGCGAACGATGCAGTTCGTGTGCGACCGGTGCAAGGCGAAATACGATATCGACGAGGCGCGATTGCGCGGCAAGTCGGTGAAGATCCGCTGTCGCGCCTGCGGCAACATCCTCGAGGTGCGGGATCCGAACCTGCCGCCGGGTTCGATGCCGTCCCTGCCGCCGATCGCGCCGCCGCACGGGCGGGAGCGGGTGGCGACACCGATCGGTACGGCGCGCGTCGGGGCGGGTGCGCCGG
>JAAZOP010000260.1 GCA_012797735.1 Myxococcales bacterium | reverse complement strand
GCCCGGCACCTGCCCCGCCCTTGCTGTCCACCATCGCCAACCTCCCCGCGCCCCAACCCTGCGGCGCGGGGAATATCTGCTACAGCGTGAGGACTCCTCCAAAATTCCTGGCAGGTGGGCACCTTGAAATGGCTGGATCTGGACGGCTGCCCCGAGCCGTGAAGTCGGCCGGACGATCCGGTCGCATCGTTGTCCCGGGCCCCGGCGAATGCTACCGTTTCGGCCCTGGAGGCGGGATGGGCGGTCGGCTCCGCGGAAACCGGACCGGCGTCGGAACGACGGCGTTCCCGCTCCGCCCGTGCAGCGCGGTCCTCGTCGCCTGCTTCGTCGCCGTGGCGGCGCGCATCGAGGTTGCCGCCGCCGACTGCTTGACGCCGCCGACGGACCTCTCTCCCCCGGACGGCGCGGTCGTCACGGTCCCGCCCTCGTTCGGCTGGGTCCCGGGCGACGGCAACGAGGCGATCTACCTCAACGTTTCCACGGAGCCCGACCTCGATCCGATCAACGTGGTCAACTGGGCCGACGACGGACTCCACCACTTCACGGGCCAGGTCGACGGCTTCCGCGCGCTTGTCGGGACGACGCTGTACTGGCGTCTCGTCGCCGACGGCTGCGGGCTGCGGGCGGCGACGCCGGTCCGGTCGTTCGTCGTCGGCGATGTCAGCGTCGATCCCTACTACGACCTGTACCATCTGGGCTGGCCGGGCGGCGCCTGGCCCGGATGGGACCCCCACGACCTTTCGACGATCGAGGCGGCGGACCTTGCGGCGCTTCGCGAGCGGGTCGGCACCGGGGGCGCCACGCCCGATCGGAAGCTCGGTGTTTCCTTCCACGTGCCCTACTTCTTCACCGGCGATCTGAGCCACTACCAGGACCTGCTGCGGCGGCTCTTCACCGTCGTCGAGGCCGCCGACATGCCGGTCCTGATCGGGCTGGACGGATTCGAGTGGTGGGGGGGGAGGCCCGACCTGTGGAACTGGTGGGATCCGTCGCGGCCGGGCTACGACGACGCGAACCGGAACAACGTCGAATGGACCTCGTGGAGTCCTGCGGATGCGGTCCGCGAGGGATGGCGCAACTGGGGGTCGCCGTTCCGGCTCGGCGAGCCGCATCCGAACGTGACCAGTCCGCGGGTGCTGGACGCCAACCGCGAGGCGTTGGCCGCGCTGGTTCCGTTGATCCGCGAGTGGTACGAGACGCTCGCGCCCGAGCGGCGCTACCTGCTGGCCGGCGTCAAGGTCGGCTGGGAGGTGAACATCGGCACGAACTACTTCTACCCGCTGGACGGCGCGGACTGCGTCGTGCGCGGAACCTGCGATCCGGACCATGCGTACCCGGTGGGCTACGCGGCGGTCTCGACCGCGGGGATCCGCACGACGGGCACACCGACCGCGGACGACATCGCCCGGGCGGTGCGGATCTACATGGAACGGCTGACCCAGGTGGTCTACGAGGGGGGCATTCCGCGGAACAAGATCTTCACGCACGTCGGCGCGGGAACCGACTCGGCGCTGTCGCCCTACGCCCAGCCGGGCTGGTCGTTCTACACGTTCGGCGCCGGGCCGGCGGGGCTGTCCGGTCTCGAAGCCACGTTGGATCGCGTCGCGGCGACCGGCTGGGCCGTTTCGGAGTGGGGCGGACCGGGGTCGGGTGCGCCGGTCGCCGTCTGGCGCGCGCAGTTGGAGGACTACTTCCACCACCGCAACAACAAGCTGCTGGCCGGTTTCGTCGGACTCGACGACGGCTTCGCCGCCGCTCTCGGGCAGGTCATCGACCGCGTCGACTGCTGGATGCACCCGCCGGTGCTCCGCGCGTCGGTCGCCGGCCACGACGACGTCCTGACCTGGGCGATTCCGGGGCGCGCGGTCGAGGTCTATCTGAACGTCACGACCGACCCGACGCCGGACGTGCATGCGGGCTTCGTCACGGTGGACGTCGTCAACGACCGCGTGACCGGCACGTACCGCCGCGAGCTGGCGGGTCTCGGCGCGGGAACGTACTACGCCAAGCTGTTCGCCGACGGGTGCGGGCGGCGCGTCGTCTCCGACCTCGCGACCTTCGCGGTCCGGGACGATCCCGACGGGGACGCCGGAGACGACGGCGAGGGTTCCGACGGCGGGTTCGACGACGCCGCGATCGCGCCGGAGACCGGTGCGGACGGCGGGGAAATCGAGGACGCCGGAGACGGCGCGCCGGACGGCGCGCCGGACGGGGAGGATCGTGCATCGCCGGGCGGATGCGGCTGTCGCGCCGGCGGCGGGGCGAACGGCCGGGTCGCGTTCCCGATCATGGTACTCCTGTTGTCGCCGGTTCTTCGCGTGCCCCGGCGCGGATCGCGCAGTCCGGACGGCGGTCCGGCCCGGGGTCGCTCGCCGGCGGACCGGCGTCCGGGGTCGCCTGTGCGCACGGCGCGTCGGGCCCGAAGAGGCGCCGGGGATGGACGGCGGCGCTCCGTGGCTCTCCCGTCGCCTGCGCGGCATCCATCCCCGCGCTCGAGGTGAAACGATGACGCATCGCAGAGCGGTCTTCCTGTCGCTCCTGGCGCCGGTCCTGACGTCGAGCTGCGTTTCGCATCCTCCGTTGGAGGTGGTCGAGGCGATCGACCTGCAGCGGTATCTGGGCCGGTGGTACGAGATCGCGTCGTTCCCGGCGTGGTTCCAGGAGGGCTGCCACTGTTCGACCGCGGAGTATTCGCCGGGGACGGACGAGCCGATCGCGGTGCGGAACTCGTGCCGGCTCGAGTCCGCGGACGGGGAGCTGGACACGGCCGAGGGGGTGGCCCGTCCGGTGGACGCGACGTCGAACGCGCGGCTGGAGGTCAGCTTCGCCCGGCCGTTCTGGGGTGACTACTGGATCCTCGAGCTGGACGAGGAGAACTACGCCTGGGTGGTGGTGGGAACGCCCAGTCGCGAGTACCTCTGGATCCTGTCGCGCACGCCGGTGATGGACGAGGCGTTGTTGCAGGAGTTGATGGCGCGGGCCGCCGCCAAGGGTTTCGACATCAGCCGGCTGCAGCGGACCGACCAGTCCTGCTGGACCGGCGCGGCCACGTGACCCTCGGTCCCGGGCCCGGCTTTCCGCGGCACTCCTCGGACGCAACGGTTCGCGCACCGGGCGGTCGTTCCGGCGGTCGGGATCGACCCTACGATCCGCCAGGCGCCGGTTGCCGAGTGCATCCCGGGGGCCGGCGTTCCACCGGCGCCGCCTTCCGCAGGCCGTGCGGGTGTACCCTGGGCTTGGTCGGGTCCCGCCGGCGGCTCAGGTTTCGGCCAGGACGGCGCGGGCGGCCAGCGCTTCGGCGTCGCGCACCTCGACCCGGACGCGCAGCGCGAGGGCGGCGGGCGGGGCGCCCCCGGGGTCGCGGCGGCCCATCGCGGCGTGGGCGCGGTCGAGGACCTCCTCGGCCGGCTCGACGGGGAGGAGCACGGCGACCGGCCGGACGAGCGCCCGCGGGGAGCGGGCGCCGCCGAGGAACTGGGGGTCGAGACGCAGTTCGGCGTCGAGGATCTCGCCGGGACGCGCGGCGAGCCAGCGCAGGGCCCAGTAGCGGTGCGCGTCGCGTTCGAGGTCCCGGGCGCGGTCGAGCACGTCGCGCAGGGCGAGCGTGACGCGCTGGAGTTCGACCTGCGGGACGGGCGGGAGGGCGCCGCCGGAGAGGCGGGCGAGGATCTGGCGCTGGTTGAGCAGGTCGGCGTAGCGGCGGAGCGGCGAGGTGACGTGGGCGTAGAGGGCGCCGCCCATCGCGTGGTGCGGGTCGGGGGTGAGGGTGTACGTGGCGCGCCGGGGACCGCGGTCGTCGGACGGCGCGTCCTGGACGCGGTAGACGAGCGGCGTGCCGCTTTCCAGGGCCCGGCGGGCGGCGGCCATGCCGGTGGCCAGCGCCAGCTCCTCGACGAGGCGCCGGGCGGGCGTCCCGGCGAGCAGTTCGCGGATCTCGATCCGGGCGCCGTCCCCTTCGACGACGAGGCGCACTTCGGGTCGCGGCGGCTCCGCGGGGACGCCGCGGGCGCGGCGCACGGCCGCCAGGCAGGTCCACAGCCGGGCCAGCCGGTCGTCGTCCGGCGTGCGGGGCTCGCGCAGCGCGGTGTCGACCTCGTCGTAGCTCCGGTTGGCGGCGATGCGGACGCGGGCGGGGAGGAGTCGGAGGAGTTCGAGCCGCGGGGCGTCCGGGCCTCCGGCGCAGCGGAAGTGGGCGGCCAGGACGTTGCGCGGCCGGCCGTCGGCGTCGAGCGACAGGCGTTCCTCGGCGAGGGCCGGCGGGACCATCGGCACGATGCCGTCCGGCCAGTAGTGGGTGACGGCGCGGCGCCGGGCGTCGCGGTCGATCGGGCCGTCGTGGGGGATGGCGGCGGCGCCGTCGGCGATGAGGACGTAGACCTCCAGCACGCCGCGCTCCTCGATGACGGCCAGGGCGTCGTCGCGCAGGCGCGTCCACGTGTCATCGATCGCGAGCGCCGGGAGGCCGCCGAGGTCTTCGCGGAGGGCGGCGAGCGGGTCGGCCGGTTCCTCGCGCGCGGCGGACTCGACGCCTGCGGGGAAAGTCGGGTCGAGGCCGAGGATCCGGCGGGTGCGGAAGGTGCGGCTCGCGCCGTGGTGGCGGACGCGCAGGAGCCGGTCGGCGAGGTGGCGGGGCGGCGGAGCCTCGCCGTCGAGGGCCAGGGCGTCGGCGACGGCCCAAACGATCCGGCCCTCCTCGCCGGGGGGCTCGTCGAACCGTTCGCGGTCGAGCCGTGCGGCGTCGAGGAGGCGGTCGAGGAACGGGTCGAGTTCGGCGGGCCAGGCGTCGGAGGAGCCGTCGAGGAGGGGGCGGGCGAGGGCGGCGATGCGCCGGGCCTCGGTGGCGAGCGCGGCGTCGCGTCGTTCCTCCTCCTCGCGCGCGCGGCAGGCCTCCTCGGCGCGGCGCCGTCGGGCCTGGCGGGTGCGGCGGCCGAACACGGTGAACGCGGCGGCGCGGGGGGCGAGGGCGAAGCGGTCGCCGTCGCTTTCCAGCGCGCGGCCGAGGGCGGAGACGCGCGTCGGGGAGGCGCCCGCGCCGAACAGTTCGGCGGCGAGGTCCGCCAGGGGGCGGCGGTGGTCGTCGTCCGCGGCGGTCGCTTCCCAGAGCAGCTCGAGCTCCTCGGGGGCGAGGGCGGCGCGGGCGGTTTCGATCTCGGCCGCGCGGCGGGCGAGCGCGGCGGGCGGGTCGTGGCCGGCGGGGCCGTGGTCGGCGACGAGCGCGTCGTCGAGAGCCCGGGACGACAGGGTGTGTTCGCGGCCGCCGGCGGTGCGGAGTCGGGCCTTGCCTTTCGTCTCCTCGCGCACCCAGGCCAGCTCGAGCCGCTCGCGGCCGGGCTCGACCAGGTCGACGATCCGCCCCCCGCGTCCAGACTCCGCCACGGGGCGGAGCCTACCACAGGGGACGGGGCGGCGTTGCGCAGGGCGCGGGGCGCGTGCTACGAAGCGCGCATCCGGAGGCGGGAGCGATGCGGCTGGTCGAGTGCGTGCCGAATTTCAGCGAGGGGCGGAACCGCGAGACGATCGACGCGATCGCCGCGGCGATCGCGGGCGTCGAGGGGGCGACACTGCTCGACGTGGACCCCGGCGCCGGGGCGAACCGGACGGTGGTGACGTTCGTCGGCGACCCCGAGGCGGCGCTGGAGGCGGGTTTCCGGGCGATCCGGACGGCGGCCGAGCGGATCGACATGCGGCAGCACCGCGGCGAGCATCCGCGAATGGGAGCCACGGACGTCTTCCCGTTCGTGCCGGTGGCGGGCGTGACGATGGCCGACTGCGTGGCGCTCGCCCGGCGGCTCGGGGAGCGCGTCGGGAAGGAACTCGGCATTCCGGTGTACCTGTACGAGCACGCGGCGACGCGGCCGGAGCGCCGGTCGCTCGCCGACGTCCGCGCGGGCGAGTACGAGGGTCTGGCGGCGAAGCTGCGCGACCCGGCCTGGAAGCCGGATTACGGTCCGGCGAAATTCCACGCGCGGTCGGGGGCGACGGTGATCGGGGCCCGTAAGTTCCTGGCGGCCTACAACGTGAACCTCAACACCGCGGAGCGGCGGTACGCGGTGCGGGTGGCGAAGCGGGTGCGCGAGCTGGGACTGCCGATCCGGGCGATCGGCTGGGTCATCCCGGAGTACCGTTGCGCGCAGGTGTCGATGAACCTGGTCGACCTCGACGCCGCCGGGCTGCACGACGCGTTCGACGCCTGCGAGCGGATCGCGGGGGAGATGGGGCTGCGGGTGACCGGGTCGGAGCTGGTGGGGCTGGTGCCGGAGCGGGCGCTGCTCGACGCGGGCCGCCACTACCTGCGGCGGATGGGGCGGTCGCCGGGGGCGCCGCACGAGGAGCTGGTCGAGACGGCGATCCGGACGCTGGGATTGTGCGAGGTGGCGGCGTTCGACCCGGAGCAGCGGATCATCGAGCGGCGGTTGTTGCGGGCGGACCGGCTGGCGGCGTTGCCCTTGGAGCGGTTCCTGGCGCGGCTGGGGTCGGTGGCGCCGGCGCCGGGGGGCGGTTCGGCGGCGGCGCTGGCCGCGTCGTGCGGTGCGGCGCTGGCGGCGATGGTGGCGGGGTTGACGGGCGAGCGGAAGGACGCGGCGCCGGGGCTGCGGGAGGAGATGGGCGCGCTGGCGGTGGCGGCGCAGGAGGCGGCGCGGAGCGCGCTGCGGGGC
>JAAZOP010000259.1 GCA_012797735.1 Myxococcales bacterium | reverse complement strand
GGGCGCCGCCGTCGCGCTCGCCCTCGGTCTCTCCCGCGGCCCGGCAGGCTCCCCCGCGCCCGCCGCGCCGCCCCTCTCCGCCGTCGCCTCGCCCTCGGCGGACGTGCCCGAGTACCGCCTGCTGCTGCCCGACCCGCGGGTCCGCGTCGTGGCCGACCGCTCCGCCGAGGTCCGCGTGCTCTCGTCGGCGGAGGTCGAGCTGCGCGCGGGGACCCTGCGCGTTTCCGTCGATGCCTCCGCCGGCCCGGTGCCGTTCCGCGTGCGAACGCCGTCGGCCCGCGTCGAGGTCGCCGGGACGCGGTTCGGCGTCCGGCACGACGCCGCGGGCACCTCCGTCGCCGTGCTCGAAGGCCGCGTCCGGGTCGCGGACTCCGGCGGCGAACGGCTCCTCGAGGCGGGGACGGAGCAGGCGGCCGCGGGCCGCGCCGGACCGCTCGGCGACGCATGGCGCGCCGACCTCGTCCAGGCCCTCGGCGCGCCCCGGCCCCGCATCCCGGAAGAGTGTCGTCTGGCGGCGGCGGATTCGGTGCCCCCCCCGCCGGGTCCGTCGCCGCCGCCTCCGCCCGCCGTCGCGCCGGTCCCCGCCGAGCCTCCGCCGGCGACCCCGGACGTCTCCGCCGGCCCGCCTGCGCGCGAGAACCATCCGCCGCCGTCGCCCGAGGACCTGTACGCGCAGGCCGAGACGGCGATGGCGGCCGGGCGCCTCGAGGAGGCGGTCGCGCTCCTCGAACGCGTCGCCGATCTGGAACGCGGCCGGCCGCTCGGCGGCACCGCGCTGATCGATCTCGGCGCGCGCTACCAGAGGCTCGGCCGCGGCGCCGAGGCGCGGGCGACGTACCGGCGGTACCTCGAGGAGCAGCCGGCCGGCGCGTTCCGGGGCGAGGCGCGGATCTCGCTGTGCCGGCTCGAGCGGCGCGCGGGCGATCCGGCGGCGACCCGGGCGTGTTACGCTGCGTACCTGGAGGAGGAACCGTCCGGTCCCTATGCCGCCGAAGCGCGGGCGGGAGCGGGAGAGGAGGCCGTCGCCGCGCCATGAGTCGCCGGTCGTCCAGCGGTCCCACGCTGCGCGTCGCCGCCGCGCTGGTCGCCGCCTGCGCCGCGTCGTCGGGCTGCTGGGTCGAGGAGGTGCATATCGAACCCGACGGCTGGGCGCCGGACGGACGCGATGCCGACGGCGCCGCCGACGTGCCGCCCGTCGAGCGCTGCAACGGGGTGGACGACGACGGCGACGGCGCGACCGACGAGGACTTCGAGTGCGTGGCGGGGGCCGAGGACGCCTGCGCGGAGGGCTCCTGTGCGGGGACGAGGACCTGCGACCCGACGAGCTGTTCCTGGGGTCCGTGCGACTTCGGGCCGCCGCCGGCGAACGACACCTGCGCCGGCGCGCTGGAGTTGACCGTCTCGGGCGAGTACGCCGGGACCACCTGCGCGGCGGCAAACGACCACGAACCGCCGGCCGCCTGCGCCGGCGGCGGCGGCCGGGACGTCTGGTACCGTTTCGTCGTGACGGAGCGCGAGACCGTCTACCTCGACACGGTCGACGGCGAGACCTGGAACTCGGTGCTCCAGATCCGGTGGGGCGACTGCCGCGGGGGGCTCTCGCCGGTGGTCTGCGCCGACGACCAGTGCCCCGGCGTCTCCGGCGGCCGCCGCTCCCAACTGCTCGAGGTGCTCGACCCCGGCACCTACCACGTCGTCGTGGACGGCGCCGCGGCCGCCGAGGCCGGGGCGTTCCGGCTCCGCTTCCAGCGGGCTTCCTGCGGCGACCCGCGCCCGCTGACGGGGAGCGGCAACTTCGACGGCACGACCGCGGGGCGCGAGGACCGGTGGGCCGGGAGCTGCGGGGGCGAGTCGTCCCCCGAGGTGTTCTACGCCTTCGGCCTGTGCGAGCCGCGGACGGTCACCGCCAGCACCTGCACGCCGATGTCCGGCTTCGACTCGGTCCTCGCCTTCCTCGGCCCCGCCTGCGGGGCGACCGGCGAACTGGCGTGCAACGACGACGACGCGGCCTGTCGCTACGGGACGGGTCGTTCGACCGTCCAGGCCGACCTCCCGGCGGGACTGAACTTCCTGGTCGTCGACGGACACCGCGGCGCCAGCGGCGCCTACCGCCTGGTCGTCACCGGACTCTGAGCGGGCCGGCGGCTCCGCCGGCGCAAGGATCCGGGCCGCGGCGGAACACTTCACGGGTTCTCGGTCGTCCTCGACCTGTTCGTGATCAGGGCCGAGGAACTGCGGATCATCGGCGCCGACTAGAAGTTGAACAGCACGCCGCCGTTGAGATCCCAGTTCACACCCGCGCCGTCGCGCGCCGCGATCTCGATGCCGATCGGCCGGAACCAGACGGTCAGCAGGCCATCGACCAGGACTGCGCGCAACTCGCCGGCCAGGATCATGTCGAACAGCGCGGTCGTGTCCGACGTCTCGGTGCCGGTCCACGGATCGGTGAAGGAGAAGTGGCTCAGTGCCACGCCCAGCGCGACGCTCGGCGTCACCAACAGCCGTCCCGAACCCCAGTCGTAGACGTTGAAGTCGAACCCCACCCGGGCATCGATGTCGGCCCACACGTAGTCGGACCGGAACGCCTGGTTCGCCAGCAGGCCGACAAACAGGCCGGGATGGTTGCCGGTCGCCCAGACGTGGTACCCGATGTCCTCCTCGATCCGGAACATGCCGGACCCGGAACCTCCCGACACGCCGAACACGCCGCCGATCCCGAGGCCGACGTAGAACGGTCGTGCCGTCGGGGAACCCATCTCGCCCATGCCCGTCGCCCCCTCCTGCGCCACCGCCGCGCTCGCCATCGCCAGCACTGTCGCCAGGGCCAATCCGATTCTCTGACCGCTTTGCATCCTTCTGTACCTTTCTTCGTTGGCGTCGTACGCCGATCCACCATGGACCGTATCCGTCCGCCCGCCGGTCTGTCGAGCCGGCCCGCCGGACCCCCCAATAGCACAACCGTCCCCCGGCGTCAGGTCCACGGCGGTTCTTCCGGACCAATCGTCCGACCAGCAGCGTGCCGCGGGCTCGGGGATGCGCCGACGAACGTCTGCGAAACCGGACACTCCCTGCAAGCCTGGAGACCGTTGCGGGTTCTGCGCCAGGGAGGAACCTCGACGTCATGGAGTCCTCACCGTGTCCTCGGGTTTGCTCGCGGCCGGGGCGGCGTTGCGGGTCGCGGCGCCTTCCGCGTAGAATCAAGCCATGGGTCCGGGGCTGCCGGCGCTGACGAAGGACCTGTCGCGCGACGACCTTCGCGCGGACTTCCTGTCCGACCTCAACCTCACGATCGGGGAGGTGCGGCGGCGCCTGCGAGAGGGACCCGAACCCCGACGAATCGATCTGTTGGCCCAGATCCTCCGGGAGGCGCGCACCGACGAGGTCTGGCAGTTCACGACGCCCGAGGAGATCGCGCGGCTGTGGGACCGGCTCGAACCGCGCCTGGGACGACGCCGGGCGCACTGGCAGTTCCTCCTCGACGGCTGGAGGCGTCTTGGATTCCTCCCGTAGCCGACTCGGCCCCCTGCAACGAAATCTGCTCCAGGCCTTGCGGCCGGTGTCGACGCGGTTCTGCCTGTCCGGCGGTGCGGCGCTGGGCGGGTTTCACCTCGGTCACCGGCTGTCGGTCGACCTCGATCTGTTCGTGACCACGGCCGAGGACTTCCGGATCGTCGGCGGCCAGGTCGAGCGCGCCTGCGCGGAGGCCGGGTGGCGCTGCGAGATTCGCCAGGACGCTCCGGGTTTCCGCCGCTACGCGGTCGAGGATGCGGCCGGCGGGCAGACGCTGGTCGATATCGTGTTGGACACCGCGGAGCCGATCGAGCCCGAGAAGGAAGAACGGGAGGGCATCCGGATCGATGGCGTGCCCGACATCGTCGTGAACAAGCTGTGCGCGCTGCTCGGACGCAGTTCGGTCAAGGACCTGGTTGATCTGTACTTCCTCAGCCGCGCCGGGGTCGATCCCGTCGACTGGATCGATCGGGCCAGGAAGAAGGACGGGGGGATGGACCCCGCCGTGCTGGCCCGCGTGGCGGCCGAAACCGACACCGACCCGTCATCTCTGGCCCTCGCCGAGCCGGTCACCGAGGCCGAGTTGCGGGCGTTTCGCGACGAGTTCGTGGATCGACTGCTTCGCTTGGCGTGGCCAGGACACATTTTGAAGGCGACCTGACCAGACGGTCGCGAGTGGCTCGGGCACGGGCGGCTCCGGTGTAAGGTTCCGGGCCGCGGCGGGGAATCCTGTCCTGGAACGCGCGGCGCCGGC
>JAAZOP010000258.1 GCA_012797735.1 Myxococcales bacterium | reverse complement strand
GCCGGGTCTGGCCGTCGTAGGCGACCAGCCCGCCCGCGCCGCCGGCGGTGCCGGAACCGGCCGCGCCGGCCCGCGAACTGCCGGCCGCCGAGAAGACCGGCGGGCAGTAGACGCCGCCGCCGCTGCCGCCGCTCACGTCGGTCCCGCCGCAGGTCCGCGCGCCGCCCGCCGCGCCGGTACGTGAAACGCCGCAGGTCACCGAGCCGGTGTCGAACGCGTTCTGTCCCGCCGTTCCCGCCACGCCGGCCAGGCCGTCCGTGCCCGCCCCGCCGGGGGCGCCGGGGGCGCCGGCACCGGCGTAGATCGTGTTGTTCGAGAACGTCAGCGCGCTGGTCCCGCCGTTCACGTACACCGCGTACGAGTTCGCTCCCGCGGTCGTCGCCGAGGTGCCCTCGATCACGAACCCCTCGACCGTCGTCGCCGAGGAGATTCCGGTCGCGGTGATCGTCTTGCGGTGCCCGGCCCCCGCAGGCGCGCGGATCGTGGTCAGCGTCGTCGTCAGGTGGCGCTCCCACGTGTCGGCGCGGTAGCCGCCGAGCAGGCTGCGGCCGGCGACCAGCGCGACGCTCTCGACATACAGCGCGTCCGCGACCAGGACCCGCGAGCGACCCGTCGCCGTGGCGCGCGAGATGCCGTAGGTGATGGTCCGGCACGGATACCGGCCGCCGCCCGTGGCCGTCGGACCCAGGCCGCAACCGGCGTCGTCGACCGCCGTCCAGTCCTCGCCCGAGACGTAGATCGCGCCGGTGTCGAGCTGGAACTCGCAGCCGTCGTCGGGAATCCCGTTGAGGTTGAAGTAGCCGCTGCTGCAGTTCATCACGCACGTCGCGCTGCTCCCCGACACCTGGCACGTGCCGTAGGCTCCGGGCAGGCCGTAGATCGAGGTGCAATCGATGCCGCACGCGCCGCAGTTCGTGTTCTGGTAGTACACGCCGCCGGCGTTGACGTAGCCGTCATCGACCGTGCCGTCGCAGTCGTCGTCGAGGTAGTTGCAGGTCTCGGAGCCGGGCGGCACGACCGGCGCGTCGCAGACGGCGCTGGCGCACGAGCCCGAGCAGACGACGACGCCGCCGCGGCGGCAGACCCCCAGACCGATGGCGCAGGCGCTGCCCAGCGGGTAGTTCACGCCCGGATTGAGCGGGTCACCGCTGAAGTAGAACCCCTCGTCCGTCGACGCATCGCAGTCATTGTCCACGCGGTCACACGTTTCGCTCGCCGGCGTCCCCGCCACCGCGTTGCACTGCACGCCGCTGCCCGCCGCATTGCAGACGGTGACCCCCGAACGCTGGCAGGCGCCCACGCCCGCCGTGCACACCTGTCCCAGCGCAAAACCTTCGTCCGTCGAGCCGTCGCAGTCGTTGTCGACCGCATCGCAGGTCTCGGTCGTCGGCGTCCCCGCCACCGCGTTGCACTCGACACCCGTCCCCGCGGCGTTGCAGACGTTGACGCCCGATCGGCGGCACGCGCCCACGCCCGCGAAGCAGGCCGTCCCCAACCCCGCGAAACCCTCGTCGGTCGAGCCGTCGCAGTCGTTGTCGACCGAGTCGCACCGCTCGCTCGTCGGCACGCCCGGTGTCGCATTGCACTCGACGGCGCTCCCCGCGGCATTGCAGACGTTGACGCCGGAACGCAAGCAGGCGCCCACCCCGACGAAGCAGACCGTCCCCAGCCCCGCGAAGCCGTCGTCGACGGCGCCGTCGCAATCGTTGTCGCTGTAGTCGCAGACTTCGGCCGCCGGCGCCCCCGGGACGGCGTTGCATTCGACGCCGGTGCCCGCGGCGTTGCAGACGGTGACGCCCGAGCGCTGGCAGGCGCCCACGCCCGCCGTGCACACGGTGGCGAGCGCGTAGCCTTCGTCGGTGAGGCCGTCGCAGTCGTCGTCCTCGCCGTCGCAGTGTTCGAACGCCGCCGGCGTCCCCGGCACCGCGTCGCAGATCGGCGCGCCGGACGGGTTGGCCGGGTCGCAGACCCGGATGCCGGCCCGCCGGCAAGCGCCGACGCCGCCGAAGCAGACGGTGCCGAGGCCGCTGAACCCCTCGTCCGTCGAGCCGTCGCAGTCGTTGTCGACCGCGTCGCAGACCTCGCTCGTCGGGGCGCCCGCCGTGGCGCTGCACTCCACGCCGGTGCCGGCGGCATCGCACATCGTGACGCCCATGCGCAGGCATGCGCCCACGCCCTCGGTGCACACCCGGCCCAGCGAGTACCCCTCGTCGGTCGAACCGTCGCAGTCGTCGTCCTCGCCGTCGCAGTGCTCGGACGCCGCCGGCGTCCCCGGCACCGCGTCGCAGATCGGCGGCCCGGCAGGGTCCGCCGGGTCGCAGATCCGGATGCCGGCACGCCGGCAGGCCCCGAGTCCGTCGAAGCAGACCGTACCGAGACCGGTGAACCCGTTGTTGAGGACGCCGTCGCAGTCGTTGTCCAGCGTGTCGCACAGTTCGGGCAGCGACCCGGGCGCGATCGTGCTGACGCAGGTCACCGCGCCATCGACGCACCGCGTCCGGCCCTCGGCGCAGACACCGGGTGCGGCGGCGGTGCACGGAATCCCGCCGCCGGGGTCGCCGTTGTCCACGACCGTGTCGCAGTCCTCGTCCACTCCGTCGCACCGCTCGGACACCGGCAGGATCTGTCCCACGCACGCCCGGTACTCGCCGCCGGCGCACGTCTGCACGCCGGCCTCGCACGCGCCGACCCCCTCCGTCCCGGGCGGCCCGTCGTAGCACGGTCTCGTCAACGCCCGCAGCGTCGCCTCGTCCTCATCGACCCAGCCGTTGCAGTTGTTGTCGATCCCGTCGCAGGTCTCGGGAACGGTGGAGGCGGTCGGGCGGCAGATCACCGCCCCGTCCTCGCACGCCGTCACGCCGCTCGAGCAGGCCCCCGGCAGCCCCGTCACGCACACGAGGCCGCCGCCCGGGTCCCCCTCGTCCGTCGCCTCGTCGCAGTTGTTGTCCAACGCATCACAGACCTCGGTCGCCTCGGGGTTGACCGACGGGTCGTCGTCGTTGCAGTCCGGCCCGCGGCAGCCGACGCCCGAACCGTAGTCGTCGTAGTCCGCGTCCACGCAACACCGCTCGCCGACCGGCGCGCACACCGCCGTCGGCAGCGGCGTGATGCGGCTCTCGACGCAGTCGAACCGCGGGGGACAGTCCGGCAGCTCCTCGTCGCACGACCGCAGGCAGACGCCGCCTCCCCCGGACGCGAGCACGACGCAGAAGTAGTCGCTGCCGCACTCCGAGTCGTCGGCACAGGCCTGGCAGTCGTACCCCGGACCGATCGGCCCGCCGTCGCCGTCGTCCTCGCCGTCTCCGGCGTCGTCCTCCACGACATCGCCGTCGCCGTCCGCCTCCGCGGAACCATCGACATCCGGCTCGGCATCCGCCTCGACGTCCGGGACCTCGACGAACACGTCCCCGATGCCGTCGCCGCCGCCGTCCCCGTCGTCGTCGAACGGCACGCCGATCTGACCCTCCGAGCACCCCGCGAGGATCGCGGCCCAACCCAGGAACACGGTCCGCACCCACCCGTACGTTCTTCGTGATTTCATGCCCTTGAAGGTAGCACCCGCACCGCCAAGCGGCAACGACCACTTGCACGTCCGTCGCGGCTCCACGCGGGGAATCGCCCTTGCCCAGACGATGGGCCACGCTCATAATTCGACGCCGTCGCGAAGACACCGCCGACCGCCGGGAAGGAGAGGAACGATGCGCACGCCGTCGAGCACGAGGGCGATCCTGCTCTGGGGCTTGTTGCTGCTCGCGGGAGCGGGCGTGCCGGCGCCGCGCACCGCTGACGCCTGCGAGGAAGTCCCGGCTCCCGCCGGCACCGTCTACATCTGCGACCCGCTCGACGGCACCACCGTCTCCACCGAGCACAGCGGCGAGTTGACGGCCGAGGGGTTCCGGGTTTCCGGCCGGCGCGACTACCTGCTCTACGACTTCGGCATGCAGCTCACCGATTTCTGCGTCGAGTACGAGGTCCGCGGCGTCGACCCTGCTGTGCTCGACTGCGCCGGCTGCGGCGCCGACAATCACATCCTCGAGGTGCTGGAGGAGGGATATCTCGACTGGCACGAGCACTGCGGCCTCGGACTGCGCATCTACGGCTGCGACGCGGGCACCGGGAGCGAGCCGGGCGTCTGGGACTACGACGACTGCATCGCCGAGGGATGGCCGGGGCGGACGAAGCTCAAGGCCTGGTGCGACTTCGACACCTGCCCGGACTGCGGCGCCGAGCGGGCGAGTCCCGCGGGCGCGCTGACCTGGACGGCGGACCGCTGGTACGCGATCCGCGTCGTGGACCGCGGCGGCGTGTTCACCTTCTTCCGCGACGGCGTCGAAGTCCTCCGGATCGACGGCAGCGCCTTCGCGCCCCACTTCGGCCGCGCCTTCATCCCCAAGGGCCCCGTGAGCCCCTTCACCCTGCTCCCCGGCACGACCTACCGCAACGTGATGATCACCTGCGACCCGGACTGCACCGTGCCGGACGGACCATGCGCGACGACCACCTGCTCGCCGCCCGACCCCGCGGGGATCGTCGTCGCCGAGGACCACTCGGTGTACGAAGGCACGCCCGACACCCACGTCGCCGACCCCCGGTCGCTCGACGTCCAGGGCTCCGCGCCCGGCTCGACCCCCGAAGCCGCATACCTCAAGTTCGTCGTCGAGACGCCTCCCGGGCACCGGGTCACCGCCGCGGTGATCCACCTGATGTGCGGCTGCCCGGGCGGGCCCGCGGGCGCCGAGGGCGGCGGCGGCCGGATCTGGTTCGTCCCGGACAACGGCTGGAGCGAGGACACGATCACCTGGAACAACCGCCCCCTCCCCTCCGGCGACCCGCTCGACGAGCAGGGTCACATCGAGCCCGGCGTCTGGTACGAGTTCGACGTCTCGGCCGCCGTGCGCGCCGCCGGCACCTACAGCTTCGCGATCTTCTCGGACGACACCAACGGCGGGCACTACCTCTCGAAGGAGGGCGGGCAGGCCACCTGCGAGCAGCCGTACATGACGATCTCCACCACGCCGGACGACGGCGACGGCACGGGCGAGCCGGCGCCGGACGGCGGCGGCGTGGACGGCGATACCTCCGGCTCCGCGAACGACGGGCCGACGGCCGACATCTTCGACACCGGCCGCGACGCCGTCATCGTGGCGGAGGATTCCGGCGGCTGCGCCTGCGGCGTGGCGACCGCGCGCGGAACGCTTCTCCCGGGCTTCGCCCTCCTCGCCGGAATCCTCCTCGCGCGCCGCAGACGGCGGTGAAGGTCACGCCGGGATCGGCCGCCGCCCAAGGCGGGAGAGACCGGCGACGCGAAAGGCGACGGGACGTCGCCGGGCTATGACCCGGACTTCCGGCCTCGGAGCTTCCGCAGCGCGGGCTTCGGCAGGGAGCCGGCCGGGCGCCAGGACGCGGGCGGATGCGGGGTCACGCCGGTCCAGCGGCGCAGCGCGTCGAGCGCCGCGGCGCGGTCGGCGGCCGTCAGCCCGGCCAGATTCGCGTCGTGCGTGCCCTCCGGCACCACGAACAGGTACGAATCGACCGCCCCTCCCAGTTCGAACGCCCCCGCCGTCCACGGATCGAATTCCCCATAAACGAACAACAGCCGCTCGCCCTCCCCCGCGACCCAGTCGGCCACGTCCCGCATCACCGCCGGGTCGTACGTCACCGGCCCGACCCCCGCCGGCAGGATCCCGGCCTCCAGGTCGGTGAAGTCGGTCCGCAGGAGGTCGGCCAGCGAATCGCGCTCGACGTCGGGATACCCGAGCTGCGTCGCCGCCTGGTAGTAGTAGGGCTCGAAGATGTCGATCGCCCAGTCCGCCGACCAGAAGAAGCCGGAAACGTCGTCGAGATACGCGAACAGGGCCTCGTCGGAGGCCGCAGTCCCCGGCACAGCCGGACACTCGGAGAGGCCGTGGTACTGCCAGAACGAGAACGGCAGCTCGACCACCGTCGCCTCGAACGTCGGTTCGAGACCTCCCATGCGGACGAAGGTCTGGCCCGTCTCGGCGGCGTAGTCGGCGAGCAGCGCGAGCAGCGGGTCGCGGCGCGCGAGCATCTCGCGCTGGAGATCGTGCAGCCGGGCGCTGCACGCCGCGTCGCCCCCCGCGGCGACGAACGGAATGTAGCGGAGGTCCGGCGCGCCGAAGGAAATGGGCGCCACGTACGGCACCGTCCCGTCCACGTCGGCCGGGTGGAACCGGCGGTGGTAGACCGCCGTCATCCCCCCCTTGCTCGCCCCGGTGGAAATCCACGCCCCGCCGTAGATCCACGACAACGCTTCCACGACCCGGTGATGGTCGGCCGCGGCCTGGCGGATCGTGAGCCGCGACCAGTCGGTCGGGACCGGCCGCGACTCGCCGAAGTAGCGGTGCTCGACCACGATCTGGTTGGCCTCCAGCATCGCCGTCAGCTCGACGACGCCGAACGGCTCCCAGTTGACGTATCCCTCGGTCACCAGAACCACCGGGGCGTCCGTCGAGCGATGCAGCAGCGAGAGATACTGTTCGAAGCTCCCGCGGGACGGATCGTCGTGGTCGACCGGCTGGCGGAAGCGAAGGTCGAACGCCCGGTATCCCGGCTCGGGAGACTCGACCTCCGCGACCCGCATCCCGGGAATCGCCGCCAGCGCCGCGGCGATCTCCGCCGGCGGCACGTCGGCCTCGGCGGCATCCCCGCCGGCGTCGTCCGCCTCCGCCTCCGCGGGCACGCCGGCGTCCGCGTCCGCTTCCGCCTCGCCGGGCGCATCGACCTCCGGCACCTCCCCCGCCGCCTCGACGTCCGGAACGTCGGGCACGTCGGCGGCGGGCGCGCCGTCGTCGCCGCAGCCGGCCAGGATCGCGGCCAGGGCCCCGCAGACCCAGGCGCACGCCGCGGCGCGACTCACGAGGAGCGGACGTTCGCGGTGCCGCATGCCGCCTCCCTCCCTGCCCCCACCCCCGCCTTCTCCCGCGAGATGCCGGCGCCGGCCCGTGTCCCGGTCCCGCGCCGCCGCAGCACGACCCGGCGCCGCCGCCTAGCGGAAGTCCTGGACGGCCCAGACGCGGCCCGAGGCCGTGACGTAGAACCCGCAGGCGACCTGCGTGTAGCTCGTCGAGCTCATGTTGAGGTAGTGCCCGTGCGCGCTGAACGGCTCCCCGGGGCCCTCGGCCCACATCATGTCGAGGCACCCATCGATGATCTGTTCGAGCGACCCCCAGCCGGGACACTCGTTCTGCGCCCGCTCGCCGCAGCTCGGGAACGCCCCGTGCGCCGTGCCCGTTTCGCTGTCGCTTTGCGCCTCCGAGTCGGCGCACGACTCGGCGGAGGTCCAGCGCGCGTAGGCCGGCTTCCCCTCGGTCGCCCGGAACCGGTTGATCTTGTCGACGCAGCGCTGCCGGTACGAATCGTACGGGTCGTCGTCGTCGCAACCGCAGGCCGGCGCCAGCGCCGCGAGCAGTCCGATCGCCACCGCCGCCGTTCTTCGCATCGCATCCCTCCCCGGCCTGCCGGCCGCGTCAGTCCCGCTGCCTCGGAACCCAGGCCCACACCATCCGGCACCGGATCGGCTCGTCGCCGCCGGCGTCCGTGGCGGACACCGCCACGTCCACCTCGCCCTTCTCCGACGTCCGCACCTGCTCGAGCTGCTCCGGCGTCAGCGTCGCCGTCGCCCGCAGACCGCCCCGGCACCGCTTGCGGAACTCGACCTGGAGCGACTTCATCAGGAGCAGGCGCGAGTCCGGGACGTTCATGCCGACGACGAACCCGCTGCAGGTTTCCGCCGCCAGCGTCATCGCCGCCGCGTGCAGCCCGCCGATGTGGTTGCGCACCCGCCGGCGGTTCTCGACGAACACCGTCACCCGCGCCGGCGTCAACTCCTCGACCGCCAGGCACGCCGTGCCGGTGAACGGGACCGTCCGGCGCACCAGCTGCGTCACCGCCAGGCGCCGCAGCCGCTCCGGCAGGAACTCCAGCCGACCCGCGAGCCGACTCAGACGGTTGCGCGGCTCCATCACGGCTATCCTAGGCGGAAGCCTCGAGAGAGGCAACGGACGGGACGTGACACAAGACGGTTGACAACGTAGCACGATGTGATACAGATGCGGCCATGACGGCCGCGCGCCGCACCCGCCATGCCCCCCGGACGCCCTCCCCCGGACGCCGCCCGAAGACCGCCCGGACCCCCGCGACCGGCCCGGGCGACGCCGGCCTCGGCGGCCGGAAGGAGCGCGTGATCCACACGCGAGTTCCGGCAGTTCTGGACAAGGAATTGAAGCACCTTGCCACGTCCCTGAAGCTTCCCGTCTCCAACCTCGTGCGCGCCATCCTCGAGGATGCGCTCGAGGCGGTCGACGCCGTGGGCAAGCGGGCGGAGGGAGAACTGCACGGGATGGCCGAACGGTTGTCCCGGCACCGCGACGCGCTGCGCCAGAAGGCGCTGGCGGCCACCGAGCCGCCCGCGGCGCCGGC